>CALMUU010000107.1 GCA_937872965.1 uncultured Actinomycetes bacterium | reverse complement strand
AGACGCATTGTGTCGCGATTCTCGAACATGAAGGTTGTGATGTTGCCCACGTGAACGCGTCGCTTGTTTTTCATGTCTCTCACTCGCGCAAGAAATTCAGGGCGCTCTCGTTCATAGGCTCGCTGGTCAGCAATATCGTCAAGTGTTAATTCATTCGCCATTTTCTAACGTTCCTTCTTTATTCATTTCTGCGATCTTTGCATTCGAGGTCACATCCGTGTAACCATAGGCTGCTGCCAATACTTCAATAGGATGCACAGGCACGCGCCCTGTATCCTCACGAATTGCAGTATTTGCTAAATTGCAATCACCCGCAACTAACTCGGAATCCTTTTTCTTGATAAAGTCCATGAGAGGCTTTGCAATCTTTTTCGCCATTGCCACATTTTCTTTACGCAATCCCCACGTGCCATCGATGGCTGAACAGCGCTGCGTCATCTCAACCTTGGCGCCCGTCAACTTCATCAACTGCATCGATTGCGGACCCATGTGCTGTGCCTGATAGTGACACGGTTGGTGCCAAGAAATCGTAGAGAACGTTTGCCCTGTAAATTCTGTATCCAAAGCATTAATTTTGTGCTGGTTCATAAGATACTCGGAAACGTCATAAGTATTTTCTGCAACCAAGCGGGCATCATCGCTATCGAGATAATCAGGATAATCTTTTTTCAGCACGTAACCGCATGTCGGTTGGGGAACGATAACAGGCATGCCACTCTTGACGAGTGGTGCCAGGATCTCAACGTTCTTCTTCGCTTGCGATACAAACTTTTCATCGTCCCCAGCATCAAGCCAGGGCATACCGCAACACACAAGACCCTTCGCAAGATTGCATTCAATACCATTGTGCTCAAACACATTAACCATCGCATGGCCGATGGCGGGTTGTTGGTATTCAACGAGACAGGTAGGAAATAACGCTACAGTCGATCGTCGTTTTGATGGATTGAGAGCAACATGCTTTTTGAACCATGCCGAAAATCGCTGGTTTGTAAAAGTCGGCAAAAGACGCTCTTTCGCGATTCCTGTCACAGACTGCATGACAGAGCGAGCAGGCTTGATCTTGCTACTGCCATTGACAATCGATGAAAATTTTGTTGCGACTTTGCCTTGCAAGTCGGTGCGGGCAAGAAGACGCGATGCGCGCGTCGTTTTCTTTTCATTTTGCATGATTGACAGAGAACGCAACATCAATCGCGGAAAATCTATTTTCCATTCAGCATCCTGTTCAACGTTATAGGGGCAGTTCACATAACAGAGCTTGCATTGAAAGCACTCGTTCACGATTTGGTCGTGTTCAGCTTCGGTGAGAGCGTGTGCGTTGTCATTATGTACTTCATCAACAAGTTGAAAAAGCGTTTTAAAGCTGTAGCAGTACTTAATGCAAAGTCGGCAATTTGAACACTGATCAAACGTTCGATCGCGTTCTGCCCGCGCATCATCTCTATCCCAGTAGAGATCGTCGGTCGGAGTGTAAAGAGAAACAGTCATACGATTATCCAAACATCGCAAAAAACATGAGCATAGCGAGAACAAACATTATTCCATCTTCAATTCCCGACACGATAGCCAATGGCATCTTGATGACGTTGCCGAGACAGGCGCATTGGATCTTTTGTTTATTCATGAGCGACAAAACGACCCCGGCAAGCGCTACTCCCGATACAACAACTGCAACAAAATGTGTCACTGCAAACGATGGGAACACAAACATTGCAACACCAAGTCCAAATTGGAGGAATGGATATGCGTATGCATACAAACGTGATCTCTGAGCAACGATGTCGTACATAGCAAAACCGTGTACAAAACTCCTCAGATTAACGAGCTTAAAGCCAGCAAAAACGAGAAAGAATACGCCCATAAACTGGGAAGCGAATGATTGCAGCTGGCTGAGCCCATCGAATGTGCCGTGTCCATCAATGGCTAGATTTAACACGCCTGAAATGATAATGATCCCGAGAAAAACGAGCGCGAGCTTTCCATACTCCTTAGGCGGAGTTTCCACACGTTCATGATGAGACATGTCGTGCACAGGAATTGTTTTACGTGATACGTTCATAATTAACCTTCATCCCTTTTGGGAGGTCAGACCTTTCAAAAGGGATGAAACGGATTTACTTTAAGCGTCGAGCGAATCGAGCGCAGCTTGGAATCGGCCTGCGTGGCTCTTTTCAGCGCGAGCAAGTGTCTCGAACCATTCTGCAATCTCATCAAAGCCTTCATCGCGAGCAGCCTTCATGAATCCTGGATACATTTCTGTGTATTCATAAGTTTCGCCAACGACGGCAGACTTTAAATTATCTTCAGTCGAACCGAATGGTTCATCTGTTGCGGGGTCACCAGCGTCTTCAAGAAAGTCCATGTGACCAAATGCGTGACCGGTTTCACCTTCTGCGGTTGAACGGAAAATGGCGGACACTTCAGTGTAGCCTTCAACATCAGCTTTCTGCGCGAAGTAAAGGTAGCGACGATTCGCTTGACTCTCTCCAGCAAATGCATGCTTCAAATTCTCATGGGTTTGTGAACCTTTGAGTTCCATTATTTCTCCTTATTGTGTGGGCGGTTAATTTTACTGAGTGGACACTGCACACTCGCGGCATACACCACGATAGACAACATCAACACTCTCGATCTCACCAAAGGCAAGAACATCTTGTGCGGGCGGTGCGGGTTTACGCCTAGCGATATCAAAAACTTTTCGACACTGCGAACAAACAAAGTGGTCATGCTCATGTTCGACCGTAGGATCTATGCGAACTTGACCTGTACCAACATCAACTAATGAGATTGCACCAATGTCAGCAAGATCATAAACGATTTGGTACACAGTCTTACGCGATAAAGAGGGCTGTTTTTCGACTACTTCATCAAATATTTCGTCTACGGTTGGGTGAGATTCGTTGATACTAATCGCATCTAATACAGCAATTCGTTGAGGAGTAATACGACCACCCGTTTCGCGAAGCGTTTCAACAAGCTCAGCAGTAGATTTCATAGGGATACAATACCACTATCAACACTGATTGTCAATAAACATAGAAAGTTGAATATTGTGGATAAACAACCGGTTTGTGCACAACAAATACACATGAAGAGACTCTACCCTTCCACAGGCGAGACATGCGATCCTATCTATATGACCTTTGAAATTACCCTTGCAGATCAAAACCGTGAAACCATCCTTCAGGCCGACGGATACGAGTTAGAAGGCCCATTGACGACATTCTTCATGTCTGATGGGCACACTCAACGACTTTCCTCCTGGTCTACTCGCTTGGCGAGCTATAAGACTGACCAGATTACATGTATTAAGAGAGTGTTGGACAGCGAACATTCCGAAGCAGTACATCACATAGAATAACGCCTATGAATCTTTCGTGGTGGGCATGGTTATTACTTATACTCTTCGTTGCCGGGATTATTACTGTTCTCTTCGATATCTTTCAAAAGAAGCATTCCATCGCACGCAACTTTCCTTTAATAGGCCGTCTACGGTTTCTTTTAGAAGAAGTTGGGCCTGAGCTTCGTCAATATATCGTCACCGACAACAATTCCGAACTTCCCTTTTCGCGCGACGAACGCAGATGGATATATGCATCATCAAAAAGTGAGAATAATTACTTTGGTTTTGGAACCGATAACGATCTCGAAAAATCTACCAACTACATCATTATTAAGCATTCAACCTTTCCTTACCAGCAGCCCGCAGATTCCGACTTTGGAACCGAGCCTGACTGGAAATTGCCGTGTGCAAAAACACTCGGCGCTACGCGTAATCGAGCCCATGCTTTTGTGCCGCGCTCGATAGTTAACGTTTCGGGCATGAGTTACGGCTCACTAGGTCCTAATGCTGTCATGGCATTAAACAAAGGAGTTGCTCTCGCCGGATGTCTTCATTCAACAGGCGAAGGAAGCATTAGCCCTTACCATCAAAAGGGAGGAGAGCTCGTCTGGCAAATAGGTACCGGATACTTTGGAGCCCGCAACGACGATGGCGCTTTTTCTTTCGAACGATTTCTCGATACCGTTGAAAAAAATCCGAGTATACGTGCAATCGAAATAAAACTTTCACAAGGCGCCAAACCTGGATTGGGAGGCATGCTACCTGGAAAAAAAGTCACACCAGAGATTGCTGCAATCCGAGGTATCCCCGTGGGCGTTGATTGCCACTCACCTTCTCGACACAGCGCATTTTCTGATGCCGATTCTTTGCTTGACTTTGCAGAACGCATTGCCGATGCGACAGGTTTACCAATTGGAATTAAATCAGCAGTAGGCAACACTTCATTTTTTGAAGAGCTCGCACAACACATGGACCGTGATCGCGGCAGAGGAATTGACTTCATTACAATCGACGGAGGTGAAGGCGGAACAGGAGCTGCTCCCCTTTCTTTCACCGATCACGTATCTCTCCCCTTCATGCTTGGCTTTGGTCGTGTACGAAAGATTTTCGATGCCCACTCTTTGGGTGATGATATTGTTTTTATCGGATCGGGACGATTAGGTTTGCCCGACCGAGCATTTCGAGCTTTTACCCTTGGAGTCGACATGGTCAATGTGGCACGCGAATCCATGCTTTCTATTGGATGCATCCAGGCTCAACGTTGTCATACCGGACATTGCCCCACGGGTGTAGCTACCTCTTCTGCGTGGCTTAACCACGGACTCGACCCTGAACAAAAATCAGTCCGCGCCTCAAAATACCTTATTGAGCTGCGCAAACAGTTGGCTCTCCTGTCCTACGCATGCGGAATTTCGCATCCGAGCTTGGCGACACCTGAAATGATTGAGATCCTCGAACACTCTTGAGCAGCGTAAGGCCTGGACAAGGTCATTTTCCTCTTCATATTGCCTTTTAATCTGCCGAATAGAGATCATATGGACACCCATGCCAAAAATGAAGATAATCGACTGATCCTTTCGGCATTAGGACTAGTTATCAGTGCATGTGCGCTTTCATCTGCGTTTATTTCGTCTTTGTACTCAAGCCCAGCCCAGGTCGTCGTATCTGCAACTGTTCTCCTTGCATGGTCTACTCTTGTTTTCTTTCATTCTCGCCTTGGCGAATTTATGGTGGCGCGAGCAGTGACACTAACACTTTCGGGTATCGCCCTCTCATCGATGATCATGACAGCAATAGAACAAAAGCAAGACATCGTTACGGCTTTCGCTTTTGCCTCCAGCTGTCTCATTATCGGAGTTTCCGCTCTTAATAATAAAAAGAAGAATGCATATATTTCACTGGTATTCACGATTAGTTTTCTACTCGGTGCGCTCATTGTCTCCAATGCCATTATTGAAGAACCGCTGATCCCTCTTTTGGGCTTACTGATGATGTGTACGGAATTTTTCCTTATCCGTCGCATTCATCTTCCTGTTGCCGCATCGCTTCACGAAGCGCTTGCACGTGCTGATATTTTCTCTACTATTACCCGTTCATCGCGCGAATTCGATTCTAAAAATCCAGAAAAAGCGATTCGCAACATTGCAAATGTGACAAAAGCTTTGGGATACATATCAATGTCTCTTGTTTCTTTTGATCGTCGACAAAAGATTTTTGAAGAAGGTACACCTATCCCTGGTGTTATGGACATCGCAGTAAAAGCTTCTACAATGCGGCGTGTCACCATCACGCACGATGATCACACTTCCAAAAATTCTCGAGATCACCGGGGCGATATTGTCGGAGTACCTATTTGGATTAATGGGAGATACTCAGCTGCGTTGATTGTTCAGACTTCTCCTTCAGTCAAAGTTGCTCAACGCGATTGTGAAGCTCTCGAGCTTCTCGCGGACCAAGCTGGCCGCGCACTTGAAAATGCGGGCAAAGCAGCGATGGATCGTCGCATTGTCGAACGTCTCACCGATGAATCTCAGCGTGACGCTCTTACTGGTCTCGGCAATCGACGTTTTGCTGATTCAATGGTCGCATCAATGAAACCCGGAGATGTTCTTGCGATGGTTGACCTCGACGGACTCAAAGGAACAAACGACCTCTATGGTCATTCATCGGGAGACGAATTACTTCATGAAGTCGGAGTCTTTCTCACCGAGCAAATCCGCAATCCCGACCTTGTTGCTCGTCTAGGAGGCGATGAATTCATCATCCTTTTGCGCGATGCAAGCGAGGGAGCTCAAGCGATATTAGAGCGATTGCTTGTGTTATGGAAAGATAAAAAACTCTATGACACGACATTTTCGATAGGAATGGCTGTTCATAACATGTCTCGCAGCACAATGGAAACCGTCGAAGCTGCGGATGACGCTCTCTATCAAGCAAAAAGCAGAGGCAAAAATCGCCTTATTTGCGCTGTACCTAGTTAAAGAGTGTCGTATTTATAACTACATGAATAAGACGCACTAGACGAATAACGCGAAACACAATACAATGGTCTCATACCCGTTAAAGGAGACCTTGTGTCTGAGACTACCGATTCATCTGTTGCACTCGAACCCGTAGATTTTGCAACGTCAGCTTTGAATCACGCACGCCTCTGCGAGGCAAAGGGCGATCGTCGAGCAGCTATGAAAGCTTACGCGCACGCGTGGCGCGCCAGTGCAACAGCCGACAACGCAGTCTTACCATCGATTGCACGATCGGAAATGTATTCCATGTCATTACTCATTAACGACACTGTCTTTTCAAGTTATTTATACCGAGAACTTATTTCTACCTTTTCACTTCAATATCGCGAGATGGCTGCGCTTGCACATCACGATCTAGGAAAACTTTTCCGAAACGCATGGCAACATGGAGAAATCGTAAATCCGTCAGATGCAATCAAGCATTTTGTTGTAGCACGCGATGAGTTTATAGCCCTCTGGGAAGCGAGAAATGCAGCACTTGTTGAAATGGATCTCGCACATATTTATATGCACATCGACAAGCTTGACCAGGCCGTTGTGCTTCTTGAATCCGCACGTGCCACATGGCAAAGTTTGGGTGAATCTTCAGGAGCTGCTGAAGCAGCACTCAGTATCGGAGATTGTCTCACTTTGCTTGGACGTAACGAAGAAGCAGTTGGTGTATACCAACTTGCCGTTGAAGATTTCGAAGTGGCTGGCAACGAACAACAAATGGCACTTGCATCAGAGCGAGCACAAGCTGACTACAACACTGCTACGTCTGAACAATAACGTTATTCGGTAACAAGGATTTGGCGAAGTTTTTCGTGAAGTATCCCATTTGTTGATATTCCGCTGCCTCCGCGAATGGAATCCTCTCCACCAAATGACGTGAATGTTCCCCCTGCTTCTTCAACAATAATTTTGAGGGGAGCTACATCATAGGGTTCTGCTGCTGCATCAAGACCGCATTCGAGGGCACCCTCAGCAACAAGCATGTGTGACCAAAAATCACCCACTCCTCGTACACGCGCAATTGTATCGGTGAGTCGATCCAGACTTCCGCGATAACCCTCTGATTCAAAATAGGTCATGTTTCCAATGCTTGCCTCCGCTTGAGTAAGCTCATCGATCTTGCTGACATGAATCTGCTTTCCATTCAGATATGCGCCGGCACCTTTGCTTGCCCACCAACGGCGATACAAACTGGGAGCAGATGTCACACCCATAACGGGTTGATCATCGACACAGAGCGCAATTAACGTTCCCCATACGGGTACGCCTCGTAAATAATTCTTTGTCCCATCAATGGGATCAATAACCCAGTTGCGACTCGCCGAATGAGTTTCGATGCCATACTCTTCGCCTTCGATACTATCTCCCGGAAAACGATCATGAATTGCCGCACGAATCCTTCTCTCGGTCTCTTGATCGATTTCTGTAACGGGGGTAAGATCCGCTTTCGTCATCACGTTAAATTCACGTTTTTCAAAGCTCGATAACGTGTATTGGTCAATTTCATCGCAGAGCTCTCGAACGAAATTTAATTCTTGGGAATAATCAGGTGTCATTTCTACGATTCTAGTGAGGCTATGCACGCAAAAGCGCTGCATAAGGTCGACCAAGCTTTTTAAGCTCCGCTGCAGAGATCATCTTGCACTCGCCCGTTGAATGAGCATGAAGCATCGTTGCAGTTTTATTTGCATGAACCACAAGCAAATCTTCAATTATATCCGCTGCGGCATACACGCATTCTTTGGGAACGTATCGCGATTCACGCAACAACGGAGCTACTCCTATATTGCTAAGACTCCATACGATTTTTTCAATGGTAGAAGTAAGTGTAAGAGGAGAAGCATCTTGCTCGAGAAGGGCTGTTAAAAGAGTAGGGCCACGACGGGGAACATTAATATCAAATTTATCGACATGACCAGACTTATTTGCCACCACACAAGTGCGGCTCTCTGCATGTTCAACTAAGTATTGACGTAACGCTTCATTTTTTGCCGTTGCGTCAACAAGTCGAATTTTAAGCGTCGAACCAACTTCTCCTCCATTGCGTTGATTGAGTAAAATGGTGCCATGGCGAGTATCTACATCAAATGACTCAGCGAGCGCGTCGAGGGCTTCGGTCTCATCGCGAACAAGAACATCAAAAGTCCCCGAGAATGTTCTCATAAAATGTATCGAAGAAAGGAAAGAACCGAAAGAACAGTATTTGATTGAATCAAGATGGGACAAGACTTCGCGCAAGGCGGGAACGCCTAAAAACTTCTCATCCGAAAACATAATTTCGTGCATAACATCCATAACTATCTTTATCATACGCGTCTAAGACGCTATGGGAAGTGATTTTCTTCTACACTTAGCGATAATGCGTATTGCGGCCATAGATTGCGGGAGTAATAGTTTCCATCTCCTCATTGCCGATGCCTTAGGCCACGATCAAATGACTGTGATTGAAGATGATAAGACTCTTTTATATCTGGGTGCAGAAGTTGCAAGTCTCGGTTCGATCTCGCCTGCTTCACTTTTGCGTGCTCGCAGAGTAATGCGGCACTACAAATTACTGATTACTCGCCATAACGTCGATGTTGTGCATTGTGTTGCAACAAGCGCGATCCGATCTGCAATAAATAACAGTGACGTTATTGATACGCTGACAAAAGCGCTCGGCCACCCAGTTCGCGTTATTTCTGGCGACGAAGAGGCACAAACAATTTTTCGTGCCATCTCTGCTGTTTCATCACTTCCAGAATCGCGTGTTCTTGCCTGTGATATGGGAGGTGGGAGCCTTGAGCTCATGGCTGGACAACGCTACGGCCTGGAAGATTCCATCAGTGTGTCATTAGGTGCCAGCAGAGTTGCGCGTGAACTCAAGGTTGCCGATCCCCTTACCGCATCCGATATCGATGCAATTAAACAGATGTGTCATAAATATTTCGAAAGCTTTTCCCGTCAATATCCCTCTGATCTATTTACACATATTGTTGCCTCATCTGGTACGTTGACAACATTGATTACTATGGCGCGCGCGCAAACAGATGGCTATGTTTCGGGCCCTCTTTCTCTCCTCACCGCATCCGCCGATGAGATAACTCTTGTGTGTGAACAGATCATTAATAGCAATCCCGATGATCGACGCAACCTTCTTGGATACGACAACACCCGAGATGAATTTATTGCTACAGCAGCTGTTATTGCTCTCGAAATTGCACAGCTTGTTTCACCACTCGCATCCTGGATGATTTCTCCTTATGCGCTCCGTGAAGGAATTATTTTTCGCGCAATGGACGAAGCAGACGAATATCTCATTCCTCATCAGTCAGCGGTTGCACAACGCACGGTTGTCGATCTTGAACGTCGCATGAACGCGATCGATGATTCGCTAACACGACACGGTCAAAGGGTACACCAGCTTGCGCTCAACCTTTTTGACAGCCTTACTCCGTTGCATAAGCTATCCCTTAACGACCGGACTCTTCTTGGTTTCGCTGCACGACTTCATGATATTGGAGAAATGATTAATCATTCAAAACACGACCAGCATGGGGCATATATTCTCTCCAGCATTCCGCTCACGGGCTTCGCTCCTGATGATGCCATGATCTTACGTGGGATCGTCCGATGGCATCGAACACGCGATCCTAAACAAAAGGACCGTTTTGTTGGCCGCATGAGCGATATCGAACTTGAACGTGCGCGATGGTTGACGGCTATGCTTCGTGTCGCCGATGGAGCAGATGCGGGCAAGTCTGACGCTATCGATACTCTGTCCATATCTCTTAACCCCGATATCATTTTTATTCGATGTCGATCTTCGAAAGACTGTGAACTAGAAATGTATTCCGCTCGTCGGAAACGAAGATTGCTTGAATCAGTTGCCCATCGCGATGTTGTTATTGAACGGGAACTGTCGGATTCAATGGCGCAGGATTAAAGCGTCCAGTACCCAAAACTTCGTACTCGTGACCTTTGGCGGCAACGAAGTCCACATATGACTTCGAATAATTGTAGGCAAAGAATGCACTCCGGCGACCTTCTTCGGTTGTCATGTTCGGACGAGCAGCGTTACACAGATATTTTCCGGCAGCTAACGCAGCATCATAAATATTTTGTGGATTTATATCACCATCACTATTACCATCTGAACCCCAACGGTTCCATGTCCCAGGAATAAATTGCATGGGACCTACGGCCCGATCCCATTGTGTATCTCCATCAAAGCGTCCCTGATCGCTATCGCCAATCGCAGCGAATCCATTACCGTTGAGAGCAACGCCGATGATCGAAGGCGTGACTGTACCCGTTTGATCAAGTACCGTACCCTGGTATCGTCCATGATTTGATTCCGCACGTCCAATGCCAGCGAGAGCCCACCACGTAAGAGCACACTCAGGCTTTTCGACGCTTAACACCTTTTCAGCTCGCAAATACGCATCCATTGTGAGCACGGGAATTTCTAATCCTTCAATAAGAGCCAGCGGGATTCCACTGCGCACAACATCGCGCTTATCTTGTGCATTTTGCTGTGCCACGACGAGTTCTCCCGCAAGACCATTAATTCGAGTTTGCGATGTTGCAAGCGTTTCTTTTACTGACGTGACGTACTTCGCTGATTCCGCTTTACGAAGTTGCGCTTTTTCCTTCCACTCTCGGAGCGTATCAGATACACGCGCAGATTGATGCGTAAGTCGTAGCTCATTAGCGTCAGGAGCTTGCGCACTTCCGTCTCCTTCAGAAGATATTCCTTGATACTGAGAAAGAATAAGTGAGTTCCATGCATTGTTGACCTGATCAAATTCCGCTGAGCGAATATCCGCCACTTCTTGTGCCCGGACAGATTCGGTAGCGAGAAGAGAAATGCGTACTCGGAGCGTAGATTGTTCCTCTTGTAGTGAATTGACGTGCGCCACTGCTTCAGAAAGTGAAACAAGAGCAGTTGTGAGATCCGTTTCAATAATGGGAACGCCCACCAAACGCGGATCTAAACCAGGATATGCACTTGTTGCACTCGGCGGAACTGTTCCGCCCGCATATGCAGATTTATTCGACACCCCATAAATCGATAGAGCGATCATAGCGACGACGCACCAGTAAGCAATAACACGGACGCGAGTGGTTGTATTCATTCATAATTGTGTCGACCAGAGCAGGACCATAATGAATGGTTTTCGCATTATTCGCACAATGAAATCTCAGTCGTACAACGTCATTGAGATATTGTGCGAAGATGCAAACTACCTCTTGTCGCAATCATTTTTATAGGTTACCTTAAGGGTGTTATGTCCGACTTTTCAGGTAAAGCACTCATCGCAGCAGGTCGTATGATCCGTGCGCGTCGTCGTCAACTTGGCATGAGCCAAGAGGAAGCATCGACACGCGCCGACATCAGCGTGGGCACATGGAGCCTGTTAGAACGAGGAATGCATCGACCAAAAGTAGAAACTGCAGCCAACGTTGCTGCAGCACTCGAGTGGGAACCTGCTCGTTTGAATTTCATTGTTGTACAAAAAGAAGACGATGCAGAAAAGATGCGAGAATTTGGAGAACGTGTACGCGCCCGCCGTCGAGAACTAGGTTTATCACGACAAGAAGCGGCTGAAATTGCACACGTGAGTATTTCGGGATGGCAACATATAGAACGAGGACGTATTCGACCTCGCCCACACACCGCTCGACGTATTGCTGAAACTCTCAACTGGCCTATAGAGGAATTTGAAGCATTACGCGATCGACCCATGCCTCCAGCAACCATTCCAGGACTCAGTGCGGAACAAACTCAAAAACTTATTGCATTTGGCGAGCGAATTCGCAATGCTCGTAAAGAAATGGAACTTACTCAGATTGTCGCAGCAAAACGCGCCGGACTTTCTAATGCCACCTGGTCGCCTCTCGAGCGTGGTCGCGTCCGCCCCATCCTGACGACCATGCTTAAAGTCTGCACTTTCTTCGACTGGGATTACCACGACTACGTCGACCTCGTTGCACCCAATTCAGGACCTTCAATGGAGTTCTTGGAAAATCAAATGAAGTATGCAGAAAATCATTCAGGTTTAGGCCCGTTTATTCAAGCACACATTTCGTTTAACGGTGTGAGTTATTACACTCCCGCACCTTCGCCAATACCCAGCATGGTGGACCACGAACATCCCCGTGCCGCGAACGAATAGATCACAGGGAGCGACAGAGGAGCGACCGCGAGTTGTGTCCGGCTTTGCCGGCGCAACGACGATAAATCTAGCTAAGTACACACCTGTGACGAAGGTTCTTTTGCCGTCAGAAAATATGTATCAACAATGTCATTAATACATCCACTTCCCTGCCCATAAGAAGTGTGGCCTTCTCCTCGTAATTCAATATAGACACCCGTCTTGAGATCTTTTGCGGCCTTACGCGCCCATTGGACAGGGGTAGCAGGGTCACCCGATGTACCAATCACAACAATCGGAGCTGAAGCACTTGCGTCAACATCAAGAGCTTTGGCTTTCTTTACGCCTGGCCATGTCGTACACGGCAGCCCAAGGTATATTCCGCTCTCTCCAAAGAGCGGAGCCTTACTCGAGATGCTTTGCGCAAGATCGACTAAGTCATTCGCATTTCCAATATTTCCATCAGCGCATCCAATAGAAAGGAAAGATGCGTAAGAACCATCGTATTTTCCCGTGGAACTTCTCCCGACATACGAACTGAATCCTGACAACATAAGATCAGGATTGTCCGAAAGGATTGACGTCAAAGCAGTATCAAGTGTTTCCCAACCTGTTGTGCCGGAATAAAGACTATACGATGTTCCGATATCGAGCTGGGCGGGACCGAGCTTAAATGTTGGATCTTGTATTGAAGGCATTGGGGTGGCATCAATTTTCTGTGCGATCGCGCTATATGCAACAGCAGGATCTTGACCTCGCGCAAACGAACATACATTGGTACGACAATATTCAAAGAAACTGTTAAGAGCACCCTCGAAACCAAGCGCTTGATCAATAGCTATCTGGGTTGGCTCACTTTCTAAATCAATTACACCATCGATGACCATTGTTCGAAAATTCTTAGGAAATTGATGTGCGTAGAGCTGGCCCAAGGCAGTTCCATAAGAGAATCCGAGATAATTAATCTGATCTTCTCCTAGCTGTTTGCGAATGGAATCCATATCGAGAACAGATGAATGAGTCGAAAGATGAGGCAACAACTGTTTGTCTGCCTTTTTGCACTGCTCCCCTATCCAAGCATTCGCAGCTTTGAGCTGTGTGAGCTCTTGATCGGAATCGGGGGAATAATCAACTCCATCAAAAAGCGGATCGAGACTTTCCGCACAATCCACACGCGTGGATTGACCCACACCGCGTGGATCCCAGCCAATAATGTCAAAACGGTCGAGTATTTCATCGGGGAAAAGAAAGTCGGTGGATTCTTTAACGAAGTCCACGCCCGAGGCCCCTGGACCACCGGGATTGACGAGTAATACTCCTATGCGCTTCGCAGGGTCAGCCGCAGATTTCTTAATAAGAGCAAGTTCGATTTGCCTTTCTTTGGGTTTTTTGTAATCCATAGGAACGGAAATTGTCGCACACTCAAAAGTTCCACAAGGCTTAAAAGAAACCTTTCCTTGCGACTGAGATTTTTTCGTAGTCGTTGTGGTTTTGTTCGTATTGTCTGAGGAACATCCCACGAGGAGGAGACTTCCAACGATAAGAGCTGTACAAAGTCTTTTCATTAGAAGCGAAAGCCGCGATCAATGATTGCTTCGGCGACGCGTTCAACGCCGACTGCCATTGCTGCACGACGCATCGACACATCAAGCTCAACCGCTCTATCGTGTACAACTTCAAATGCTGTGTGCATATTGTCATGTAACCGAGTTGCTACTTCTTGTCCTGTCCACGGGTACCCTTGACGATTTTGTACCCACTCGAAATAACTTGCGGTTACGCCGCCAGCGTTCGCCAAAATATCAGGCACAACAGGAATGCCGCGATCAGCAAAAACTTTGTCCGCAGCTTCAGACGTCGGTCCGTTCGCAGCTTCAACCACGATCTTTGTATCAAGTTTTTCCGCGATTGTCTCATCGATCGCCAGTGCAAGAGCCGCAGGGATCATTACATCACATTTCACACGCCAAAACTCTTCTGCACTAATCGTGTCTGCTCCTGGAAATCCGGCAACACCGGAGGATTCTTTGACATAGTCTCCAAGAGCGGGGACATCGATGCCACCGGGGTTATAAACAGCTCCTGTTACATCCGCAATAGACACAACACGCAAACCAGCACTATGTAAGAGATAAGCCAATGGTCCGCCAACTTTACCAAAACCTTGAATGGCAACACGAGAACCTTCAAATGTGAAGTTATTCAAAGTGAATGCTGCACGTACGCTGGTAACAACACCATTTGCTGTTGCTCCGACATGTCCAAGTGAACCACCAATCGATAAAGGTTTACCCGTTACCGAAGCCGCGCTTTCTTCACCACGCGCCATGGATACAGTATCCATCAACCAGCCCATGACTCGTCCGTCTGTATTTACATCAGGTGCAGGTACATCGCGATCAGGCCCGAGAAGGGGCAACATCTCCCATGTGTAGCGCCGAGTGATTCGTTCTAACTCGCCTAAAGATAAAACAGTTGGGTCACAGTTCACACCGCCTTTTCCTCCACCGAACGGCAGATGGGAAATTGCAGTTTTATAGGTCATTCCCGCAGCGAGTGCAGTTGTCTCAAGTGCATCCACATCAGGATGGAAACGGATGCCTCCCTTGGCAGGGCCGCGAGCCGTGTTGTGATGTACACGCCATCCTGTAAAAACTTCGATCGTTCCGTCATCCATTCTCAAAGGAACGGCTGCCTCGAGAATGCGTTGAGGTTGTTCGAGAATTCGAACAACGGAATCAGGTGCGTTAATGAGCTCTGCTGCATCATAAAGCGAATCAAGAATTTCCTTCCATCGCTGGACTGCCTCGGGCGAGCTAGTTCCCGCTACATGATGTCGAGCATTGACCACGGTATCCTCTTTCTCGGATTTTGAGATATGTTGATTATCACACACATTTGTGGGTTTGTGTTCCTGAAATACTAATCGTTACACGAAACAAAAAGGACAACCGCTGCTAGCTCTCGTCTTTAAGGGCATGATGTAAACCCGGCAGCGTGTGTTGCCCCTGTAGAAAGACGGAACGCTTTACCTTGGCTTGTCGATTGGATAAATGCTTGTTCTGATTGACCGTTCGTAGCGTTAGTCACGCACTCTATGTTGTACGGATTTACCTAACTTGCTGCTCGCAAACGCTGCTGCGCCACCAAAACCAATAAAAAGGAGACCAAGGGTTAGCAAAGAGAAGGTGCTGTCTACGCCTGTAGCGGGAAGTGACCCTGATGCTGACGGTGCAGCGGCCGCGACTGGACGCGTCAC
Organism: uncultured Actinomycetes bacterium; assembly: GCA_937872965.1. Lineage (GTDB taxonomy): Bacteria > Actinomycetota > Acidimicrobiia > IMCC26256 > JAGPDB01 > JAGPDB01. Next base: position 2,319 of record CALMUU010000107.1, on the reverse strand, counting down.
GGTGATCCCTCCGACGATAACAGGGGGAACGACGATAACAGGTGGAACGACGACAACAGAGGGGTCAACAAATGTAACAAGAGCAACTATCGTCGAGGTTCCCACGAAAATGGAGTTACTCATAAAGAGTTGCTGACCTGTTCCTGCCGTAACCGACCCGACTCCCGTTGGTAAATTCAATCCATTATTCGTACCATCACCAATATATATACGACCTGGAGGAGCATCGACTTCGCCAGAAACTGTAATTGTCGCCGATCCTGCATCTGAACTGAAAATATAGAACTGATCTCCGTCGTGAAAGGCATGAGCAGGATCAATGGGTGCATCGTTGACATCTACAGGCGTCCCGCCCGTGACAGAAACATTGACAAATGAAGTCGAATCCTGGATATGAATAGTAAATGGGCCAGCTTTGGTTCCCATGTCAGTAGACGCACCATCAGATTCAACCCACAAAGATGACTCTGCTTCTTCTATATAGGTAGGAAATTCACCGTTTGAACTATCACCATCGATCCAACTGAGAATGAAATTGTAATTATCGATAATTACCGACGCATTCAGGCCTGTCTGGTCAGGACTAAAACCGTCAGTTAAATGCCAGATTGCAGATTGCACGGCTGCAGCTTTCTCATCATCGCTGCCACCAAGGACAAAGAGTGAATTATTATTAGGATAAACATTAAGAACAATGCGGTAAACATCGTTCAATATATCGACGGTCAAAGTACCGTTTGGGTCAGCATCAATCCCATCAGCGAACGAACCTTCATTTAAGGTATCGCCAGCCGTTATAGGGGCGTCCATCGCCAGACTGTAAAGCGAACCGCTCATTGTGTCTTGAACTCTCGCTTGAACAGAGCTTCCCGGACCATCAAAAACTTCTGCACCTTCATTTGGCGCCGTGTACGTTGTCGATACAGCACTCGCCGGCACAATAGAGAGTGGTAAAGCCAATAGTGCGAGACAGAAGATGCTCGACAAGATAGATACCGGTTTCACACATTTACACAATAGTCGAGATCGACTCACTGGGTAGTCTGGTTTTTCACTGCTTGTGCCCTAGCGGCCACGCTTTCGGAGTCTTCTATATACCCTGCCGATTGCACGCTGAAATCAGGTGCGAATGTGTAAAGTCGTGGTGTACCCGTAGGAAGTTCGAATTGAGCAATATCAGTTTCTGATATTTTTTCGAGCTTCATAATCATGGCCCGCAACGAGTTACCATGTGCCACCACCATGACATTGTCTCCGGCAAGTAAACGAGGCGCAATCGTTTCTTCAAAATAGGGCATAACGCGCGTGCATACATCTTTCAAACATTCCGTTGAGGGAATGAGCGAGCACGGCACATCGGCGTAGAGAGGATCTTTGGAAAAATCGTAAGGTGAATCGGGCTGGAGTGGCGGAGGTGGAACGTCAAAACTCCGTCGCCACAGAGCCACTTGTTCCTCTCCGTACTCACGTACCGTTTCTTTTTTATCAAGACCTGTTAATGCACCATAATGTCTTTCATTTAATCTCCAAGACCGATAGGTTTCGATAGGTTGTTGCGAAATCTCCGCAAGTGCAATATCGGCTGTATCAATCGCGCGTTGCAAGACAGAGGTGAAAACTACATTAGGAACAAAACCGGATTGAGCGATTGTTTGGCCCGCACGCTTCGCTTCTTCTCGGCCGCGCTCTGTAAGAGGAACATCTACCCACCCTGTAAACAGATTCTTTTCGTTCCATGTACTAAAGCCATGGCGAATGATCATAAGCTGTCCTATCATGGCGACAAGTTTACGGGCTGTTCGTGACTCGCAACGGATCCGTGTGTATCGAGCAAATTCAGGAGTTCTCGGAGCTCCCCTTCCTCACATGGATGACGTTCATGCGTTTGCACAAGAAGTTGTCTCTTCGCAGGTATGGCGAATTCTTTTTCCTTCACCTGACGTGTGGCGAGTACCCCATTTAAAACCAGGAAAAGGTGCGCGTACTGCACATGTCTTATGGCATCATGATGGCCGCATCGAAATCGCTTTTCCCAAAGCGTACCGTTACGCCACCTACGTACTCCATGAACTCGCACATTTCGGTTTAGGAATAAATAATTCCATTGCTGCACATGGCCCCGAATTTGTTGGTACGTGGCTGGCACTTGTTCGTGAATTTTGTTCGACTCGAACAGTTCTTGCATTGGAGAAGGGACTGGCGCGCGAGAAAGTTAAGATACATATCCCTATTATTGACATCAGGCAAGACGGTCAGCAATCTGAAAATGCACAACCAGCGTTTCGTTATGACGAAGAAACAAATACAGTTTATGTTCCG
>CALMUU010000106.1 GCA_937872965.1 uncultured Actinomycetes bacterium | reverse complement strand
TTTGTTTTTGTCACGCATGATCAACATGAGGCTTTAACAATGAGTGATCGCATTGCGGTGATGAGTCAAGGTCGTGTGGAACAAATCGGTACCCCGGAAGAAATCTATAACACACCTACAACAAATTTTGTGGCTGGGTTTATTGGAGATGCGAATTTAGTCAAAGGAACTGTTGAACACGTAGATGCAAGTGGAGTTGATGTGACGATCGGTTCAAACACAATTCGTTCGCAGTCACTTGCTGAAGATTGCCAAGTGGGCGATGTAGTGACTGTGATGATTCGACCAGAACGAATTATCCTTACGCCTGAAGCTAATGCAACGAGTGAACAGAAATATTTCATTACGTGCACTGTTACGTCACATACTTTTCAAGGCGCTCAATCACGTTATGGTCTTGTGACCGCTGATGGCCAAGAAGTTTTTGCCTACATCGATTGGACCGACGAGTTACCCGAACAAGAACCTGGATCAATAGTACGACTTTCTTGCGATCCCTTAGCTATACGAACATTCCCCTAAAGGAGCACATATGACAAACGACGACACGACACGCACGGACCTTAACGAAGTGGAGAAAGCGCTGGCCGCGTCTCTTAATCGACGAGATTTCCTCAAATCTGCTGGCCTTATTTTTGGAGGACTGGCCATTTCGCCTGCACTATTGGCGGCCTGCACGTCAGATTCCGGTAATAAATCCAGCGCTCAATCGATCCATATCTCTAACTGGACGTCGTACATTGGAGAAAGTCAGAAAAAGGATTTTGAAAAGGCAACCGGGATCAAGCTCACGTACACCGAAGATGTAAACGACAACAGCGAGTATTTTGCAAAAATCCAACCACAACTTAACCGAAACAAATCTATTAATCGCGACGGATTCATCCTTACGGACTGGATGGCTAATCGAATTATTAATCAAGTGAAATGGGCGCAGCCGCTTTCTACAAAAAAGTTTCCCAACAAGAAAAATCTTGTAGATACGTTGGCTTCTCCGTCGTTTGATGAGACGCGAAAGTATTCTGTTCCTTGGGCCTCGATTATTGCCGGAATTGCATACAACATTAAGTTGACAGGCAAAGAGATCAAAACTTTCGATGATTTCCTAAACGTTTCAGGATCCAAAACTGTTCTCTCTGAAATGCGTGACACCATTGGGATCATGTTGATGGACTCGGGTGTAAAAATTGAATCAGCGGATTTCTCTTCGACGGAAAAAGAATTCGATCGTCTCCAAGAACTTCTTGATTCGAAGAAAATCGATGGCGTCAACGGTAATGATTATGTCACTGACCTCAGCAGCGGAAACCTCGCAGCATGCTTTGCGTGGTCCGGTGACGTAGCGCAAATAGCGCGCGATAATCCTGATGTTCGTTTCGTGATTCCCGAATCTGGCGGAACGATTTCATCGGATAATTTCATGATTCCTATTTCTTCCGATAAACCAGACCTTGCAACCGAATTTATCAATTACTTTTATGACCCCGCTGTGTCTGCTCAGTGGGTATCCGAAGTGCAGTACATTTCCCCGGTTCAAGGGATTACGGAAGAACTCACCAAGCTTGGTGGAGATGCTGCAAAGCTCGTTGATGATCCTCTTGTCGTACCCGACGAGGATGTGCTCAAGCAGCTCCAAATCTTTGCAGCACTTTCTGAAAAGGATGAAGAAGAATTTGATAAGCGAAGTGCCGATATCGTTGGCGCAGGATAAGCCCTTACAATGCCAGATCATTCACAGGTTTTATTGAGTAATGATGCTCCTGTAAAAAATCGACGTCGACGACGGTTTGCTCCAGCTGCATTGCTTTCGCCGGGAATGATCTGGCTTTTACTGTTTTTCTTTGTCCCTCTGGTTTCTCTTTTTCAAAAATCGCTTTCCTCAAAGCCCAGTAGATTTGCCGAGCCTCAATTTACATGGGAGTGGTCAAACTACAGTCAGGCGTTTTCTCAGTATGGAGAACAGTTCCAAAGATCGTTTACATATGCTGGGATTGCTACTGTTATAGCGCTTTGTTTGGCTTTCCCGCTTGCCTATGTCATTGCATTTCGTGGAGGACGATATAAGAACTTATGGATGGGCTTGGTCATGGTTCCTTTTTTTACGAATTTTCTGATTCGTACTCTTGCTTGGAAAACGCTTCTTGGGCGTGACGGTCCTCTTCTGACACATCTCGTCGGGGGCGATGCTTCGATCCCGCTTTTTTCTGAATCGTTCCAACTTTTGCGCACTCCAGCAGCGGTGATCGGTGGTTTGGTCTACAACTTTTTACCGTTCATGGTGCTACCTCTTTACGTTGCGCTTGAAAAAATTGATCCCAAGTTGATCGATGCGGCCCGGGATCTTTCGGCAAATACCTTCGTGGCTTTTCGAAAAATCATTTTGCCTTTGGCTATGCCGGGAATTTTCGCGGGAAGTTTGCTTGTCTTTATTCCTGCCGCAGGTGATTTTGTGAATACTTACTATTTGGGGACAACAAAAACATCAATGATCGGTACTGTTGTCCAGAATCAATTTTTAAATCAAAATTCTTATCCCGTGGCCGCGGCGCTATCCTTCGTATTTATGTTGATCGTGCTTGTTCTTTTTGTGGCGTACTCAACCGTGTTTGATGCAGAGGATCTTGCAGGATGAGTCGTGAAACGTACGTTGCATCACGTGCAGGGCGGATGGGGCGTCGAGGCATCAATGCGTGGGCTGGTTTTACGATGCTCTATCTTTTTGCTCCGATTTTTGTCATTGTAGCGTTTAGCTTTAACGATCCAACGTCAAAATTTAACTTCACATGGCGAGGATTTACTCTCAAACATTGGGTTACAACAATCACGGGAGGTGATCCCGGTAAGTTTTTTTATCCAGAGCTCAACCAAGCATTAATGCGCAGTGTAACGATTGCGCTGATCTCCGCTTTAATTGCTACAGCTTTAGGAACGCTGATGGCATTTGCGCTGGCACGATACAAAATAAAAGGAACAAGTTTATGGAGCACAGTTCTTGTGCTTCCGCTTACAACCCCCGAAATAGTTCTTGGGGCGTCACTGTTTACCTTGTTTCTTGATTTCTCTTTCACATTGGGTGGCACAACGATTACTTTCCCTTTGGGCATGTTCACAATCATCCTTGCACATGTGATGTTTTGTATGAGTTATGTAACCTTGACGGTAAAAGCGCGCATGCGAGGGTTCGATTGGCAACTTGAAGATGCTGCTCAAGATTTGGGAGCAACTCCTCGAAGAGCATTTTTTAAGGTCACGCTACCCATAGCGCTACCCGGTATTTTTGCGGCAGCATTACTTTCTTTTGCCCTCTCGCTCGATGATTTCATTATTACGCTTTTCGTGAAAGGAGATGTTGAAACATTCCCTATTCGCGTGTTTGCTCAATCTCGCACCAGTGTTCCTCCACAAATCAATGTTCTTTCAACGATTTTGTTGCTTGTGACGACCACCCTATTTGTCGTTCCTGCTGTCATTTCAGTTCGACGTGCCAAGAAACTGGAGAAAAACCGGGCTATTATTCCTTGAGTCACTGATCTACCCAGCCGAGAGTTATAAGTATATGAAACCACGAATCTTGCTTACTTCGCGGCCTAGCGCTGATGCGGCACCTATTACTGAATCTCGATATCGCGAATATGTTTATTCTGATGACACCAATGTGTTGCGCAAGCAAGGAGCAATCGTCACTATCGTTCCGGTTACTGATCCCGACGATATTCCGACGATATTAAGTGCAGCCGATGGCCTTGTTGTTGCCGGCGGGCGTGATATTAATCCAGCGTGTTATGGGCAGGAACGAGAAGAGAATACGCAAGAGCCTTCGGATCTACTCGATGCAAGCGATCTTGCCTTGTTGCGCCATGCGCGCGAAATGGAAATTCCAACCTTGACGATATGTCGTGGAACTCAAGTGCTTAATGTTATGTGTGGAGGGACCCTCAACCAAGACATCGGGGGTAAGCGCAGCCATCACCCGATACTTCCTGACACTTTTGAAGAACGTATTGCTTACCATCACATGGTTACTCTTGATGACGATTCCTGGTTGGCAAAGGTTTACGGAGAGTCACGTATTAATACGAATTCTATTCATCACCAATGTATTGACGAGGTGGGGGAAGGGTTACGTGTCGTAGGTCGAGCAGACGATGGGACGATCGAAGCTGTGGAATCTACAACCGATTGGTTCTGTATCGGTGTTCAGTGGCATCCAGAATTGCTTGGCAATCCGGAGGTGCTTTTTGGTGCATGGATTCGAGCTGTTACCGAGCATCGCTTGAGTCACGATCGTCGTATTGAACAAAGTGCGTGACACCCCTGAGTAAAATAATCTATAAAAAACGGCCTTAAATGTCACAGTCGTACTGCAAAGTGTGCAAAGATTTGGTTAACCCAATTCCAGATGGAGGAAAAGTGAACAGAAAAGAACTTGTCACAGAACTAGCAGAACGAGCAGAGCTCGAAAAGAAAAAAGCTGATGAAGTATTACAGCACGTCGTTGAGATCATTACGCAAATGGTTGCAAAGGGTGAGCAAATTGCTATCCCTGGTTTTGCAAAGTTTGCACGTGTAGATCGCAAAGCTCGCATGGGTCGTAACCCTGCAACGGGCGAAACGATCAAAATCAAGGCATCCCGCAAAGCTCGCATCACACCATTGAAGGCTTTCAAAGAAGCAGTTCTTACTGGAAAAGTTCCAGCAACGAAGGTTGTTAAAGCTGCTCCTAAGAAAGCTGCAGCAAAGCCTGCTGCAAAGAAGGCAACTGCTAAAAAAGCTAAGCCTGCTGCAAAGAAAACTACTGCTAAAAAAGCAACCGCAAAGAAAGCCCCTGCAAAGAAGGCAACTGCGCGTAAAGCACCTGCAAAGAAAGCTACAGCCAAGCGCCGCTAGTATTTCTTCGCTCTCGCAGCGTTATTCTTCGCATAAGCGAAATCTTAAAAGAGCCCTTTCCGGGGCTCTTTTTCGTTTAGGCTTGTCTCGATAACGATACGCAATATGTTGGCACGAAAACATGACTATATAGTCATGTTTTCGTGCCAACACAAACTATGTAGGAGAAATCGTATGTCGGGATTCACACTCGATCTCAGCGAAGACCAGCAGCAGATCAAAGATTGGGTACACACGTTTGCACAAGATGTGATTCGACCAGTCGCACATGATTATGACGAGCGCGAAGAAACGCCTTGGGACATCATCAGAGAGGCGGCAAATATAGGCTTGTACTCATGGGAATTTCTCGCACAAGCATTTGTCGATGAAGATGGCATCACGATGCCGATTGCAATGGAAGAACTTTTTTGGGGTGATGCAGGAATTGGCCTTGCCATCATGGGGACAACTCTGGGTGTATCAGGCATCATGGGTAACGGGACGCCCGAACAGATTGCCGAATGGATTCCTCAGTGTTTTGGTACTCCTGAGAAAATCCACACAGCTGCCTTTTGTGTGAGCGAACCTGACGCGGGTTCTGACGTCAGCTCATTGCGTACGAAGGCTGTGTACGATGAAGCGAAAGATGAATGGGTCCTCAATGGAACAAAAGCTTGGATTACAAACGGTGGTATTGCAGACATCCATGTTGTGGTTGCGAGTGTGGAGCCAGAGCTTAAAGCACGTGGACATGCAAGTTTTGTGATTCCTCCAGAAACAAAAGGACTTTCACAGGGACAAAAATATAAAAAGCACGGTATTCGTGCGAGCCATACAGCAGAAGTCGTTCTCGACAATGTTCGCATACCAGGTTCATGTCTTTTGGGTGGGAAAGAAAAACTTGATCACCGTATAGCAAAAGCCAAAGAAGGAAAGTCCACGTCGACACAAGCGGCGATGAGCACGTTCGAAGCGTCTCGGCCATTGGTGGGAGCTCAAGCTATCGGTATTGCCAGAGCGGCATATGAATTTGCGTTGCAGTATGCCAAAGAGCGAGAAACTTTTGGACGACCAATCATTCACAATCAAGCAATTGCATTCATGCTTGCCGATATGGTGACAGAAATTGATGCTGCACGACTTCTTGTATGGCGTGCATGTTGGATGGCACGCAATGGAAAACACTTTGGCGCTGGCGAGGGTTCGATGAGCAAACTCAAGGCTGGAGAAGTCGCAGTTTCTGTAACAGAAAATGCGATTCAAATTCTTGGGGGTTATGGCTACACCCGGGAATATCCTGTAGAGCGTTGGCATCGCGATGCAAAGATCTACACGATCTTTGAAGGAACGTCAGAAATTCAACGACTCGTTGTTGCACGTGCAATTAGTGGTGAACACATTCACTAGTTACATATATTCTTGGGCCATTATGCTCAAATGTAAAAATCTACTTTAAGTATTTATTGTGGTAGCGTTGCCTGGCTAGTTTAATAAAGAAGATTTTGAAGTTTTACAGTGTTTGTGAGGTAAATATTTTTTATATTGCTCGCGTACTACGCGCATATCGCGCATCAAGAACATTTAACTGACATCGAAAAACCAGTAAGCAAATTAGGTGTTGTCTTACTTACTTTTATGCGTCACACTAAGGATGTTGTCCCCCTGTGACGAATGGATATTGATGACACCAACAATTAACCTGCCTTCTGAAACAACAAAAAAAACTGCTTCACGAACACGCATTACTTCTCTAGCGATCTTCGTTGCATTGTCTCTTTGCGTAACCCTCATTCTGACCTCGGGCGCCTTAGGTCAGTCGTTGAATCGAAATACCGCTTCACAATCGGCACGATTGATGGTGGGTAATGCGACTCCAAATCCAGGTCCAACATCGGGACCAAATTGTGTTGCCAGAGTAATTTTATTGGTGGATCGATCCTTCTCAATTATAGAGAATGCGCCAGCGAGTGATCCGAGGCAAAATGTTAAAAAAATAAAAGCAATGATCCATAATCTGATGGATACACTTAGTCAACGTGTTCAAAGCATTCCCGGTGGTAGAGCAGAAGTTATTATTTATGCATTCGGTACAGACTCTGTTCAACAAAATTCTGCTGGCCAAAATCTAGGAGATCTTTCAGTTCTTGCCAGCGAGAAAGCAGCTGTGGGAGACAGCACGAGCGGTTTCGATGGCATCTGGTTTACGAAAGACCTGGATAAGCCATATCGACCGACATTTCCGTCTACTGCATCAAAAGGATACCTTGGTAGCGGTATTCTGGGCGCTAGTGATCATTTTGGGACAACGAATCACCAACAAGCGCTTGTCAAGGCAGGAAACTATATTGCTAGTAATAACCCATCTGTTGGAGATGGCGATGGCGATGTCGACCTTGTATTGATGATCACCGACGGAAATGCAACAACAAATAGTGGAAATGACAATGTCCTTCAGTCAGGAGAAGCTGGAATAAATTGGCCAGATAGTGATTCCGATGGTAATAATGTTAATTTCGCTGAACGCGCTGTAACAAGGCTGCGAAAAGGGCAAGGTTTCGGCGCTGGTGAAGGAGGTGTTTCGGGGCCGGTAGTACGCCCCCCCGTTGCCGTCAGAGCGATTTTCACTGGTAACGGCGGCGGCGGGAATATGGATACGGTTTTTGGATCGGACAACTGGGTTACGGGTTCATACTCGAATGTGCAAACGCTCGCTAATAGTGCCAGCGATGTTGGCATGTGCAACAACACACCAACAACTACCACGCCTGGGCCTACTACTCCTCCAACAACAACCCCAGCAAAATCTAGTGTTACGCCCACAATCGAAATGACGGCGAGTGCATCTCAGGCAGCTCTCAACGAAGGGCAAAGTGGAACCATAACGATCACTGTCACAAATAGGACTTCAGGCGTTGGACTGAACAATATTTCGCTCACCGGAACAGACATTACTCAAGGACTATTTACTCTTAACGCAGCTGGAACAGCTGGTTCATCCCGAACGTTTACTGTTCCCGTGAATGCGAATTTTGGATCATCAAGTCCACGTGACTTTAACTATTCAGTTCATGGATATGCTGGAATAGATCCGGTTACGCAATATTGTGGGGCCTTCGACGGGCAAAACCCGACCTGTATTACACCGACGATTACTAGATCGCTCAGTGTGACAATCAACCGGGTACCTTTGCCGAGCTAGCTGTTTAATCGCTGATACCGCGTAACCCTTTCCAGGCAAGCGAGGTTACCCACGCATGAAGTTGTTCGTCGGATATTTTCGCACTTGTTCCCGATAGGTATGTGAAACGGGCTGCTGATTCTGCCATTCCAATGAGGGCATGCGCAATGAGACTTCGTTCTTCTTGGGGAATGTCTTCAATAATCAGTGATGTAACAGAATCAGCGAAATGTTCGAGGACGCGATTTGTGACTTCCGCGAAATCGGTATCGTTACGTGCCGATGCACCAAAAAGAAGCCGGAAGCCTGAATCGTCGTTGCGCACAAAATCAAAATAAGCAGTGAATCCCTGCATCATTTGTTCGCGCAAAGTTTCGCCTTCACGCGTTGCAGTGACAATGTTGTTGACGAGTCTCTCACCACAGTCTTCGAGTACCGCAATAAAAAGGGCGCGTTTAGAATCGAAGTGTTGGTAGAGAACAGGTTTGGTGACTCCTGCGGTATATGCGATGTCATCCATAATGGTTGCTGAAAAACCTCGATCAGCAAAAACGCCAGAAGCGACATCGAGGAGTTGGCGGCGACGGTCTACGCTCCGCATGCGCGTCGATTGTTTTTTTACCATGAGCTCGTCACTTGTCTTTTTACCATGGCGGGCATCTTAGTAACTTTGTAATTCAATCTACAA
>CALMUU010000105.1 GCA_937872965.1 uncultured Actinomycetes bacterium | reverse complement strand
CCTGTTTCGGAAATCTATGGATTGTCTGAAACCTGTGGACCGTTAACTTGGTCGCCCAATGAAATGCGTATTGGTTTTGTGGGCGAACCTATTCCCGGAGAAACTGTTGCATTAGGAGAAGACGGCGAAGTATTAGTTAAAGGAGGGAACGTTTTTGGAGGATACTTTAGGGATGAAGAAAAAACACGCGAAGCGATTGATGCAGACGGATGGTTTCATACTGGTGACATTGGCCAATTTGTTGATGGTCAGCTGCGCATCGTTGATCGCAAGAAAGAACTCATTATCACTGCGGGTGGAAAAAATGTTTCACCCGCAAACTTAGAAGCACATTTGAAGTCCTGTCCTTATATCGGTCATGCCTGCGTCGTAGGAGAAGGAAAGAAATACCTTGGAGTACTTATTGCACCCGAAGCAGAGAACGCTGCTTTCTGGGCGATGATGGCTGGTTTAGGTGAAGACGAATCAACATTAAGTGCGCTTGCACAAAACCCAAACTTTATTGCCGAAATTCAAAAGGGTGTCGATGCTGCAAATGAACATGTCAGCTCAGCCGAAAGTATCCGTAAGTTCGTGATTTTGGATCACGAATGGTTGCCGGATTCAGATGTATTGACCCCGACCATGAAGTTGAAGCGTCGCGTTGTTGTAGCAAAGTACGCCGACGAAATTAATTCAATGTTTGAATAATTCTTATTTGATTAACCAGTGTTGGTGCGTACACCCGCAGGCGTACGTGATTTATCTTTCTTTGAAAGACAAATCAATGCGCCGCCTTTGAGGATGTACGCACCAACACTTCGCATCATTTTGACCACGACGACTCGACGCAAGGGGAGAGAAAGAAGACCTGATTTCATCAGGACTGTGCTTATTATTGTTCGACGGCTATTTCGACTTGATCGACGCCGCGAGCTTTGGCGGCAAGGAGTGCCTTGTTGGCACACGCAATAAGTTCATTCGCTTCAAGTGCATGAGATGGGTAACACGCGACACCTGCACTGACCGTTACTCGCCCGGCCAGGGCTCCTGTGTGTAAAACACCGCGCACGCGTTCTGCTGCCCACACTGCACCCGACTCAGTCGTGTCATCCATGACCGCTGCAAAAATATTTGCGTCAATGCGAAATGCGCAGTCACTTTCACGAAGTGTTTGTTTGACAACATCTCCGACTGCCGAAATATAAAAGTTCTGATCCGTTGGTGAATTGCTATCGTTTTTATCGAGACCATCAAGTTCGAAAATTACTAATGAAACTGGGCTCAGTGTTCTTCGAGCTGCACTCACGCGCTGTTCAAGATAGAGAGGGAAGAAGGTTTTTGACAGCAGTCCTGATTCTTCGTCACGGTTAGAATCGCTAAATTCAACAGAGGGAGTTGCTCGCGCAGATTCAGCGTTAACTTGTTCTTGTGAATGTGGGACAGGTTCGGATTTTCCCTTTGCAATCGTTGAGTAAATATGCGATGGCGTGAGGCTATGTGGTTGAGTCGATGAGCGATATAGCAACATAGTTGTTCCTGCACAACTCGCAACCGTTATGCAGCCCAAAACTACAGAAACGAAAATGACACCAAAAAAAAGACTTGTTGTAGTGGCCAAAGATGCGATGAGAGAAAACGTTGTTGAGAGAAAACCCCACTTCATATACATAGTGTAGATTTCGGCATATGTACTAGCTGGCTTAACCTCTTGTTTGTGAGAGAAATATGGTCAAACCCAGACTTATTGAGCGGGCAAAGTTGAAGAAACAACAGGAATAGTCGTGGTGGTTGGAGCAACCAAGTCACCTGTTTTTACGAGTTTGCCATTTTTAAAGACCTGGATCTTCAAGATAATAGCTCTCTTCGTTGGAGCGCCGTCACGCGTTGTGCTTCCTTCTACTGCGGCAGGTGCAAGTTTTTCGATTGCGAGAGCTGCCGGCAATCCTTTGGTGACACGACCAATAATTCCATATTGATAAGTCGCAGTGGTTGACGACCCATCGCTCGGGGGTGTTTTTTGATTCAGTGCTGCAAGACCCTCGCCTTTGTTGTTTCCCGTTACAACGAAGAACTGCGAACCTGCTGTTCCCGCGGCATCAGATCCACCCTTTGCCCAAGCAAGATCGCCTTGTTTGTAACCTTTTTCGGGAAGTTCAGCAACAATGGATGATCCAAGGTTCCCTGTTCCATCACCGCTGGGATCGCCTCCTTGAATCACAAAGTCGCTGACAACACGGTGCCAAGAGAGCCCGTCGTATTTTTGGTTACTTGCGTAGGCCATGAAGTGCTTTACGCTTTTTGGGGCCTGAGCTTGAGCAAGCTCTATTTCTATAACGCCGTCATTAGGTAGTTCTGATACACCATTGATCGCTACTGTTATTTTTGCAGTATAGACATCAGCGTCTGTTGCTTTATTGACGAAAATTGAAACAGCAATAATTAAAGGAACAACAAGAACAAGAGCGATACCCTTGGCCGCACGTATTGTCTTTTCTCTCGATTGTGCTTTAGAGGTGACTTCTTCACGCAATGCGCGATTCGTTTTTTGGCGTTCTCGTTTTGCTGCTTTACCCACGAGGTGAAAGTGTAGCGAGAAGAGGCATGAAAATTCTAACTTTTCAATTTTGTATTAATTCAGCGCTCGTGATTGTCGCTTTCTGCGTGGGAGTTCCTCCGCCCACTGTAGCGGGAGCTAAGGCTTCAATTGCTAGTGCCACGTTGAGACCACTGGTGACTGAACCCGCATATCCATATTGGATTTTCGAGCTTCCGTCTGATTGGAGAGCTTTTTGATTCAAAGCCGCGACGTCGTCGGAGTTTGCACCCCCAGTGATGATGAAAAATTGTGAACCTGCTTTACCCGCAGGATCATTTCCGCCTTTTGCCCACGCGAAGTCTCCTTGCTTATAGGGTCGGGGCGGTTCTTCGGAAATGACTGAACACTGTGACGAACCTGTGCCGTTCCCGTTGGGGTCTCCTCCTTGAATTACGAAGTCAGGAACAACTCGGTGAAAAGTGAGGTTGGTATAAAATCCAGCTTGCACAAGTGCTGCCAAGTGCGCAGTGCTGGTGGGAGCGTTTTTTACATCGAGCGCGACAGTGAATGAACCTTTGCTTGTATTAAAAACAACGGAGTAGCTCTTCGTCGCATCCAGAAGTGGTTCGCCACATGACGTCGACGGAACAGCTGTTGTAGTTGTCGTAGTCTCTTCTGTCGACGTTGTTGTACTTTTTTCTGTGTCGGCTGATTTCGATTTTGACGAACATCCGCTCACGAAGAGTGCGGAAAGAACAACAAGGCTAATAATAAGTTTCTTCATAGCGTTCGATCTTAGCGTTCTCTGCTCGCAACTGTGTTCACGTCAATTCACGGCGACGAGCACTATCCCAGTAGCATTTAACCTTATGACCGCAGTCCCATTTACGCTCGACGAGCAAGTTCAGGCTCGTCTTGTGGTGCAGAAATATGGTGGAACATCTGTGGGTTCTCCTGAAAGAATCCAAGCGGTTGCTGCCAATATTGCGGCCAGCGTGAAACATGGTCACGCTGTGGTCGTCGTCGTAAGCGCGATGGGCTCCACAACTGACGAACTTGTCGATCTGGCCGAAAAGATTACACACAACCCCCGTGGTCGTGAAATGGATATGTTGTTGACCGCCGGTGAAAGAATTTCCATTGCATTGTTATGTATGGCATTGCACGAATTAGGAATCGATGCGCTTTCTTTCACGGGGAGCCAGGCCGGGATCATGACAGATACATCTCATGGAAAAGCCAAGATTGTTGAAGTTCGCGCGCAGCGGTTGTGCGAAGCATTAGAAAAAGATCAAGTATGTGTTGTGGCCGGTTTTCAAGGAGTATCTCCTACTGCTTCGGTGACCACGCTTGGTCGCGGTGGCAGCGATACCACTGCGGTTGCACTCGCTGCTGCACTTAAGGCAAGTGCGTGTGAAATCTATACGGATGTCACCGGAGTTTTTAGCGCAGACCCACGTATTGTTGAAAAGGCTCAAAAAATTGCACATATGAGTTATGACGAAATGCTGGAGGTCGCTGCAACTGGCGGACGAGTTTTGGCATTGCGATCTGTCGAGTTCGCACGGAACTATGACGTTCCTCTACACGTTCGATCTTCGTTTTCACCAGAAACGGGAACATGGATTCATGATCAGGAGAAAAATATGGAAGAAGCAATTGTTACAGCAGTAACGCACGATACATCAGAAGTGAAGTTTACTTTGGAGCGCGTTCCTGATCAGCCTGGTGTTGCCGCCAAGATCTTTCGAGCACTCTCAGATGAGAATTTAAACGTCGACATGATCGTGCAGAATGTTTCTACCGGAGGTTTGACTGATATCAGTTTTACTGTTCCTGCCGACGAACGACTCAAAGCCATTACTGTTCTCGAAGATGCCTCTTTTGATCTCGGCTCGATGGGGTATCAATGCAATGAAGATGTGGGTCGGGTCAGCGTTGTGGGTGCCGGCATGAAGAGTAATCCCGGGATCGCCGCGACAATGTTTGAAACCCTTGCCGCAGAGAATATCAACATTCAAATGATTTCTACGTCGACAATTCGAATCTCGGTTGTCGTTGCGAAGGATGATGTCGAGCGCGGTGTGATTGCCCTCCATAAGGCATACGATCTCGACGCCCAATAGTTTGCAGGGT
>CALMUU010000104.1 GCA_937872965.1 uncultured Actinomycetes bacterium | reverse complement strand
ATACAGCATTCGATACGCAGTGCGAGGTTACAGACTATTCAGAACATGCCATTGCTGAAGGTACTGATGCTCAAGCAGCTGCGTATGTCGAAATGCAAGATGCAGATGGAAATCGCCTGTGGGGTGTAGGTCTCGACGAGAACATTCTCACTGCGTCTCTGCGGGCACTTCTCTGCGCCTTCAACCGTTTGCGAGACTAGTACATTCCCTGGCTGTGTATTGATCGAACTGAGCCAATAACGATAAAACCCTCTCGCTGCGCTGCTTTGTTGAGCTTCTTATCAAAGGACAGAAACCATACGCTTCTCGATTCTCTTTTTTGAATAATTGACGCCTGAGCAAGTTGTACAGCATCGTATGCTCGCAATTGATACTTACCCGCAAAGATACACGCAAGGGCAACGACCTCTTCTGTCACAGCATAAACCCGGAACGCATTCTCTGCTTTCAACCAATCCGCATCAAGTAATGCAGCCAACTCTCTTACATCCTCAAGCGAAAGTGTTTTTTCTCTATATCTCTTCCACAATGCAGATGTGCATTCCACGTGTGCCAACGATGAAACGTGCAACTGTGAAACTGAACGAATAAAATCGCTACCAATTTCATCTAGGTATTTCTTTGCAAGCGCAGAAGAGTCGGCAAATATCATGTTGAGCGTTCCTCATCTTCATCTTCATCGGGCATGTTTTCCCAAATAATCTTACGGTTGATATTTCGTTGAAGGTTTCGCTCGTGTTCCTCACGCTCATTGCTGATTGTTTCTGCAATGGACGTGTTAGCGAATGCATTACGAACGCGCTCCTTTAACTCATCTAGATCTTTCCCTGTAGGAACGGGATATTCCTCGCTTGGAATACCTTCAGGAAAGGCAAGGATTCTCCCTGAATTAAAATCTTGTCGGAATTTCTCTTGGCGCGCTAATTCCTTCGGAGTTACTCGGCTTTCGTCTTCGAGCATCTGCTGTACTCGCTGATAGTCAATATGGATCTCTCCATATTCGTCGTCAAGAGCTTCTTCCACGAGACTCTGGACTGAACGTCCAGTGTCTTGGGCACGTTGCTTCAAGTTTTTAATAAGTTCTTCATCTATGCGTACACTAAGCATTGATCGTTTCATCTCTTGAGTATATGTAATTGCTGACAATTGTCAACACCTCCTCTTTTTGGGACATCTTACATCTTTAAACAATATAGCGCAACTAATTTAATATTGTCTTACTCAGTGTTGGCACGATTTAGAGACTCTATTGTCCATTTTTCGTGCTAACACAATGAAAAGAGCATTAAGTCGTGAGCAGAATTACCGCGCTTGAAGCCACAACACCAATAAGGACCGATACCGAAAGTGTCTCTGCCGCAAACTCGACATCGAGGTTTTCCAGGGATGCAAACGTTACTGTATTAAATCCCACCGGCGCTACTCCCAGGGTCAGTACCGCGGCACGATCTATTCCATTGAGGTCAAGTAAGAGAACAAATGCAGTAGCGATAGTAATACCAGTTACCAAGCGCACTCCTGCTGCAATAAAACTTGGCATCACATCTTTTTTCTTGATCACGATACTTAGTCCGATTGCAATCATAAGGATTGGGACGAACGGAAGAGAGAAGGTCTTTACAGTCTGATCAACCACTTTGGGCACGTCAATATCCATGATATTGACAAGGATCCCAAGAACGATTCCCCAGATAGGAGGGCCAAGTAAGACTTTCTTGATCACCGACGTTTGAAGGTGGACGCTTGGATTTCCCTTTACGGCAATCGCATACGCGACACCATAAATCATTGGTGCATTAACAAAGTCAAAAAGGATTGCTCGTGCCGCGCCATCAGTCCCGTATTGTGCGGAAAGAAATGCAAGGGAGACGAACGAATTTACAATCAGGCACGCAAGAACAAATACTGTTTTCTTTACACCATCAATATTTATCCGTGAAGCAAAGAATTTTCCCGTAAAATATCCTGCAACTACAGAAATGAAAGCGAATACAGGGAAGAGTAAGAGGTGCTTCGTAATTTCTACATCTGACGTTGCAGAAAAACTTACAGCAGGAGAGATGACGTAAAATATGATCTTGAGAAGTGTCGAAGCTTCCGTCAATCCGGCTACGCCTACGCGTCGAAGGATAACTCCTAGGCTAAGTCCGACGAAGATCGGCGATAATGCAACGAGGGTATCCGACATCGAGTTAGTCTAATTCCTCTCGTCATTCTGAGGCTTCAGTTTTCCTCGTCATTCTGAGGCTTCAGCCGAAGAATCTCAAGATCGAAGTTCTCAGAAGTTGAGATCCTTCGTTCCACTCAGGATGACGGGAGCTATACGAGCGAGATACTGCGGGCAAACCGCACGCCGTCAGCAACAATCAATTCTTGCAACACAGTATCCGGAACAGCTTCGCCTGTTGTGATAACCATTACGGCACCACCACCATTCGTGTCACGACCAAGAGCCATGTCATCGATGTTTACATTTGCTGCACCGAGAATCATACCTACGCGACCGACCATTCCCGGTCGATCGTCATTGCCGACAACAACAAAGTGATTAGCGCGCGGAACATCCATGGCGTAGTCATCGATTTGAGTAATGCGCACTTCCCCATTACGACGAAGCGCAGTTCCCGTTACAGAAGTCTTGCCTTCCTTTGTTGTCACAGAAACAACAACACGCGAAAGATACCCGCCCGAGTAAGTGTCACGAGAATCCTTGATGGAAACACCGCGCGACTTTGCAACGTCCGGAGCATTAACAAGGCTGACCGGTTCATCCGTTGTGTTTCTCAACATTCCCGTCAAAGCGGCGAGAGTCAACATGGAACAATCGTGTTCTGCAATTTTACCTTGAGCTTCAACCTGAATTTCCGTGATCGTGCTCTCAGCAAGACCTGCTGCAATACGTCCACACGTTTCAGCAACCGAAATAAACGGAGCAACAACCGAATTTGCACCCTTGGCATCAAGATTCAAAGCAAAGGGAACAAAGTCATCAGCCAGCGCCAAAAGCATTTGTTTCCCGATATCGATACCCGCGCGGTCCTGCGCTTCGGGAGTGGATGCACCCAAGTGTGGAGTAGCGACAACATTAAGAGAAGGATCGAGCAAAGGAGAATCTGTCGTTGGTTCATTATCAAAAACATCTATTCCCGCTCCCGCAATGACACCTTCACGCAAACAAGCAACAAGGTCATCTTCTTTGACGATCCCGCCACGAGCAGCATTAATCAAAAGTAGGTGAGGCTGAGCATTCTTCAAGAGATCGGCGTTGATAAGACCAGCAGTGTCTGGCGTTTTAGGAAGGTGAATTGTGACAATGTCACTTGCAGCGATTAATTCATCGAGTGAGTCATACAAAGTGACGCCCAGAGCTTCGGCACGTTCAGCAGAAACATACGGATCGTACGCAATAATATTCGCATCAAATGCCGCGAGACGTTCCGCAACGAGAACACCCACATGACCCAAACCAACAATTCCAATATTTTTGCCTTGGATTTCTACACCTGAATACTTTGAACGATTCCACTCCCCACCCATCAAGTCACGATGAGCATCAGGGATTCGGCGCGCAAGAGCAAACATCAACGCAATGGCATGTTCAGCGGCTGAAGTAATGTTCGATTCCGGTGCATTAATCACCATGACTCCATGTGCAGTCGCTGAAGGAATATCGATGTTATCGACGCCGACTCCAGCTCGACCGATCGCTTTAAGAACATCGGCAGCATCGAGTAAGTCAGGCGTCACTCGTGTATCGGATCGAATGATAAGACCATACGCGCCTTTAATAGCATCTTTCAATTGATCAGGAGAGAGACCGAGCTGAATGTCCACCTCATGGCCAGCATCGCGCAAACCTTTAAGTCCACTCTCGGCAATTTTCTCTGTTACTAGTACTCTCATGATCCCTCTTTGTAAGTGTATAGAATTTTTCCCGTTCACGACCAGGTGGCTGTTTCACACAATTGTGCGATGCGGGCAATACCTTCCTTGGCGTCTTCGTCAGAGAGCGCAAAAGAAAATCGAATGTACCCCGGCGCACCAAAGGCTTCTCCAGGAACTGCAGCTACTTTAATTTCATCAAGAAAAATTTCACACAATTGAAGAGTCGACTCGATTTTCTTACCTGAAATTGTTGCGCCGATATATCCTTCAAACGACGGGAAACAATAGAAGGCTCCCTGGGGCTTAATACAAAATACGCGATCAATCTGAGTCAACATTTCGTACATTGCTACACCGCGACGCTGAAAAACTTCGCGCATTTCATGGACCGACTCGAGATCGCCCGACAACGCAGCAATTGCTGCGTACTGAGCCATGTTGTTGACGTTGCTCGTGGAATGACTCTGCAAATTAGTTGCAGCTTTTGCAATTTCCTTGGATGCAATCATCCAACCCACACGCCAACCAGTCATGGCATATGTTTTTGCAACTCCATTGAGGATGATGCATTTGTCACCAAGCTCGGGAACTTCTTTCAAAATACTTGTGGTCTTTAAACCATCGAATACCAAATGCTCGTAAATTTCATCGGTGAGAACATAGATTCCTTTGGAAAGTGCCCACTCGCCAATTGCTTTGATTTGTTCAGGCGAATACAAAGTTCCTGTTGGGTTATTCGGCGACACGAGTACCACAGCTTTTGTTTTGTCATTGAATGCTTCTTCGAGCTGTTCGACGGTTACGCAAAAACCTGATTCGTACGATGCAAAAACTTCGCGAACGACACCACCGGCTATCTTGATGAACTCTGGATAGCTCGTCCAATACGGAGCGGGAAGAATCACTTCATCTCCGTCATTAAGAATGCACATGAATGCATTAAAGAGTGCATGCTTTCCACCGTTAGACACAACAACTTGTGATGCGTCAACGTTCACCCCAGAGTCACGCAAGGTCTTCGCAGCAATAGCTTCACGCAATGCGGGCAAGCCTCCGGCTGGTGAATACTTGTGATTTTTTGGGTCACGCGCAGCCTCGATTGCTGCTTCTACAATATGGGGAGGAGTTGGAAAATCCGGCTCACCCGCCCCGAAAACAATGACATTTTCGCCAGCAGCCTTAAGGGCTTTTGCCTTGGCATCTACAGCCAAAGTAGCGGATTCAGCAATTTGAGAGACGCGTTGGGAAATCATGCGAACATTCTTCCAGATTGGCTCTGCACAGCGCCTATCGACCCTTGCCCGATGTGACCCATGAATTTATTATTAGACTACATAGCTGTGCCTGTCATGACCCGTCGCTACCTTGCACTACTTCTGTGTCTCATGACATCCCTTTTAATAACCAGCTCACTCCCAGGTGTGTCCTTTGCTGCACGACCTGGAGAAATTGCACCTGTTACTGATATGACGAAAGAACCAGCTGCATATATCGTCGTCGACGCGGCCAAGGGCAAGATTATTTCTTCTAAAAACATCCACGAAGCGCGGGGGGTAGCAAGCACGTCAAAGATCGTGACTGCCCTTGCTGCAATTAATACTATTGACGCTGATCAACTGATCGATATTCCGCTCGAAGCCGAATCAGTACAACCGATGAAGATTGGTATGAAGCAAGGGCAGAAATGGAAACGAGATGACTTGCTCTATTCCCTTCTCTTGGTTTCAGCCAATGATGCTGCATATGCACTTGCCGATGCATCCACAGGATCAATTTCTTCTTTTACCAAACAGCAAACACGTATTGGTAAAGAGCTCGGAATGAAAGACTCAACCTTTGGGGACCCTTCGGGCCTAGACGATGAAGCAGCCATTAATGGTGGTACAAAAATGAGTGTATATGACCTCGCAATTGCCGGCCGTGCTCTTCTGGCACAGCCCTTCCTCGCAAAAATTGTTCGTACCCCGAGCTATCAATTCGTTGGTGGCGACAACATTATGCATACATTGACCAACCACAACGATAAATTCCTCAAAGGCTACGCGGGCGCAAACGGCTTAAAAACGGGATACACGCAAAGGGCAGGCCGTACGCTCATGGTTTCTGCAACCCGCAACGACACGACTCTTATTGCGGTGGTAGTTGATGTTCAACAAACGAATGAATGGGCTGCACAACTTCTCAACCAAGGCTTTGCCGATATAGAAGCAGGAAAGGTTTCTAAGAAAGCGGCGACTCTTCCCGCAATTGGTGTTATCGGTTCCCTAGCGAATATTACGATATTGAAGGAACCCCAAAAAAATGAAAAGGCAACAGCCTCAAAAATAGGTTCTACCCAAGTCAACGCACCAAGTGAACGCAATGAATTCCTATCTGTTCCCCTTGTCAGTCTTATCCTTCTTGCAATATTAACCTTCCTGTTTTTATGGCGTCGCCGAAACGTGAAAAAACGCAAGAGGTTACGACGTGAACGCGCTCTTGCTCTCAAGGAATCGCAGCGTCGTGCAATGATTGATGTCATCGATCTCACAATCGAAGCTGAATCTGAACTAGTCTCCAAAGGGTGACAGAAATCATCGATGATAAGAAGATGCCCGGCTGGGTGCCTCGCGCAATTCTTCTCTTTTTTGCAGCGCAGCTTCTGTATCAATTTACGTTCAGCGCTTTAGTCTCGCTGCGCGGATTTCTACTTACGATCCTGGTGTCTCTGTTTCTTTCCTTCGCCATCGAACCTGCCGTGAACTCCCTCGCCCGACGCGGAATGCGACGAGGTCCAGCGACTGCGCTTGTATTTGTTATTTTGATCGTGGTCGTCACGGTTTTCATATTTGCTATTGCATCACTTGTTGTCGACCAGGTTGCGAAGCTCTCGGAAAATGCTCCTGATTATGTTGAACGCGCACAGAATTTCATCAATGCCCGCTTCCATACAAAAATAAATACCGAATCACTCCGCGAACAATTAGAAAATGGCGACTCTCCAATTCGCAAAATGCTGAATAACTTGGCAGGAAGTGCCATCAGCATCGGATCATCCGCAGTTGGAATTATTTTTCAATTACTCACCATCTCCTTGTTCACCTTCTATTTTGTTGCGGATGCTCCAAAACTTCGCCGTTCACTTTTGCGTCGTCTTCCTCCCGCACGTCAAACAATCGTTCTTCGTACATGGGAATTGGCTATCGAAAAAACAGGTGGGTATATATATTCACGGGCGCTTTTGGCTCTTGCTTCAGGTATATGTCATTGGATCTTTTTTGAAATCTTAGGAGTTCCGTATTCTGTGGCATTGGCTGTATGGGTTGGAATCGTTTCTCAATTTATTCCTGTTGTGGGTACCTATATTGCAGGAGTTCTTCCGGTTGCGATAGCTTTAATTCAGGAACCATGGCACGCGCTCTGGGTTCTCGGTTTTATTGTTGTCTATCAACAAGTAGAAAATATTATCCTTGCACCACGCATCACGGCCAAAACCATGAATATGCACCCTGCTGTTGCTTTTGCTTCTGTCATCATTGGAGGAAGTATTGCAGGACCCGTGGGAGCAATATTGAGTTTGCCGGCAGCGGCAATGATCCAGGCATTCGCTACTCTTTATTTAGCAGAGCATGCCATTATTGATTCTCCAATGACAGCAGAACCAATATCGAAAAGAAAAAAGAATTAAGAGTCGTGGAGCAACTCCAAGGACTCGATTCCCTTTTTATTCATCATGAAACCCCTCATGCGCCGCTGCATGTTTTGGCTGTGATGAATGTCAATCGCGCACGTGCATCCCATGCCGTATCTGCAGATACATACCGGAAACTCATCGCAGCACGAATTCAAGATTTTCCTGGGTTGTGCAAAAAGCTTGTTGATCCTCCTCTGCCTATTGCGCCTCCTCTATGGGTACGCGCACGACCAGATCTACGCATTCATGTTCGTGAAGTGACCTTGGGCGAGAATTCCATTCCTGCCGATTTTTCGCAGTATCTCGCTACCATCGATGCCTCTGCACTTGATCGCTCCCGTCCACTCTGGGAATTCCACATTATTCACGAGACGACATCTGATGTTTCCCACTTAGTCGCTAAAGCACATCATGCTCTCCTTGATGGTATTGCTGGTTTCGAGCTGATGGCCAACATTTTCGATGCTGATGCGACCGGTGCCGACAAAGACCTCGCAACGCCACAACAAGAGCTGGCTATCGAAAATGAAATTCCGGATTGGACTACCCACATCGGGGCAACACTCATCACACAACCAGTGACATGGGCACAGTCATCCATCAAGGTGGCGCGAAATGTTGTGAACTTCGCAAAAAACTCTCTCGACCAAGACAACAAAGGTGTTGTCGTGTATCCGTGGAATGCTCCCGCCTGGCCAGAAAGGAGAGTTCTCACAACACGGCGCGCAGTGAGCGAAGTGTCTCTTGATAAAGCAACCATAAAAAGTTTGCGTCGCACTCACAGCGTTTCCTTCCATGATGTTCTCGGAGCGATTGTTGCTGGAGCATTACGTGATGTTCTCATTCGTCAAGCACAATTACCGGCGTCTCCCCTTGTCTGCGTTTCACCCGTTTCGGTTCGTCGCAAACGAGCAATGCATGGAAATGAGCTTGCGGTGATCTTTGCTCAACTTCCTACACATCTCGATGATCCAGCTGAACGTGTCATGTTTATGAAAAACAGCTTCGGCCAAGCCAAAGAATTTCTTGATTCCCTCGGCGCAGACACTCTCGGAGAAATTAGTCGACTCGCTCCGTGGGCGGCTTTGGGAACCTTATGGGGATTGTATTCAGGCGCAGGACTTTCCGATAAACACTCCCCCTTTGCCAACTTGATGCTCTCGTCTTTGCCTGGACCAAGTTTTCCTCTGTACTGCGCGGGTACCAAAGTGGAATCCGCTTATCCTTACGGCCCGATTTTTGATGGATCTCTTTTAAATGTCACCGCAATTAGTTATCTCGACAAAGTGAATTGCGGAATTGTTAGTTGCCCTGACACATTTGATGGGGTCAACGAACTTGCTCGCGCGATGGAAACTTCGTGCTCGCAGCTCGCGACAACAATTCAGTAACTCAATAGCGTCATCCTGAACCGACCGCAGGGAGTACTGAGCAGAGCGAAGGATCTTGTGAAGGATCTCCGCGCAGCGGAAAATCGCGCACACCGCTTCGCGGAGATTCTTCGGCAGAGCCTCGGAATGACATGTGATTATCTCAGCAGGACGGACCTCGCGCGCTACGAGAAACGCTCGTAAATCTCGTCGCACATCTGAGGATATGCTTCTTTCGCCCACGGACCAAATGATTCGTTGGTCACGCACGCAACCGATATCAGATGCACGGGATCATGAAAAACAAATGCTCCCGATTGACCGAAGTGACCAAAGGTAGAACTCGATGAGCGAGGTCCGGACCAATGAGGAGATTTTTCGCCCTTAATTTCGTATCCGATTCCAAAAAGATTGCGAACATAGTGTCCCCATCCCGGAAGAATGCCCGCGAGATCTTCACAATAAGGAGTGGTCAACAATTCATGCATCTGACCATCGAGAAAAGTAGGGCTTCGCATCTCGCCAAGAAATTTGACCAAGTCATCCAATGTTCCGGACGCACTCGATGCACATGATCCTGCTATTTCGATTGTTGAAGAAAGGTGCGCACCCAGACCTTCTTTAAAAAGCTGCGCGATTGTAGTTCCCCGAAATTCATCACCGAGTGAACGAATAAGAAAATCGCCAGCAAGATGGAATGCTTCGTTTGTATAAATTCTTTTTTGTCGAGGTTCCACACATTCAAGAAGTTCGGGGCGCACACCGCTGGCATGACTCATGAGATCTGCAAGCGTCACTCCTCCTTTATCAAAGTATGGATCATCAATATCATCCTCAAAAAAAATAAACCCACTTGATACTGCATCTGCAATGACATGCGTAGTTAATAGTTTTGTCACCGAAGCAAACGCATAGCGGCCAGATGCACTGCCCACATAGTGATGGTTCCCACCAGGCTCAATAACAGCAATCGCATCAATATTGGGGTGAAGGGCGATGGGGGAAGTCACGGTCAAAGTGTAGAGGACAAATGCGATCCACGCATGCGCGGATGAAGAACCAAGAAATACGCGTGAGTAGAATTATTCGCCATGCAACTAATCGAAGCACAAAAACTTATGTCTGATCTCTACGGAGATGCTGATCGCGAGCGTGGAATCAGCGCTACCGTCGCATGGCTGTGTGAAGAAGTCGGTGAACTAGCCCAAGCAGTGCGCAAAGGAACGAAAGAACAACAGCTCCATGAACTGGGTGATGTTCTTGCATGGGTAGCATCGCTCGCAAATCAACTCGGCTTGTCACTCGATGACGCGCTAGAACGATACGAACGTGAAAATGAGCAACGAAAGTAACAGCGCATCGAATACGGCATACTTTGTTCCTGCCGCAAACGAGAGTGGCCGTGGTCCCGGCATTCTCGTCTTGCATTCATGGTGGGGATTAACACCAGGAGTAAAACGTTTATGCGAACAATTTTCGGATCTTGGTTATTGCGCCCTTGCTCCTAATTTTTTTGGGGAAGTAGCTTTAACTGTTGATCGGGCACGTGAACTTCTCGCCGAAGCAGAGCCAAACAAAATGGCAGATCTTGTTTTGAGTTCCATTTATGCCCTGCGAACATATTGCGATGAGCCCGAACAACCCATTGCTATCGTAGGTTTTGCCATGGGTGCATCGCTTGGATTGTGGGCATCGACGCGCCAACCTGAATCCGTTCAAGCGGTGGTCTCGGTCTATGGAACTCAAGATATCGACTTCTCCGATTCGCAATCACGCTACTTATTTATTCGAGCAGAAGAAGATGACATCGCGACAGAAGATGAAACCAATTACACACAGGCACTCATTGCCTTGGGTGATCGTGAAGCGGACTCAATAACCATTCCTGGGACACACCACGGCTTCGCTGAAGAGCTCGACCCCTCGTATAATGAGCAAGCGAGTGAAGAGCTTTTCGATCACGTTACAGCCTTTTTAGACAATCATTTTCGTAGCGTGTCTGAATAACGACCGCGATACAACTGAACGAACTGCTGGACCTGCGTTGTTTTTTGGGGAGGGTCCGACCCTGCTGACCGTAAGTCGGGAGACAACTGAACGAACTGCTGGAACCAAGTTATTTACGGGGAGGGTCCGACTTTGAAAAGGGTTGTGACCTTTGTAGGTCACTTTTGCTCACTTTGCAAGATCAGACCCTTCATCTGAAGTTTTTTGATCTTTTCTGTAACGCGTTCAACTAAATGGGTCGCAGAAACGTGTATATAACGTATGGACTACATCTTTACGAACAAGGCGAATCGTGAGAAGATAGAACAAGTAGCCAACAGATTGGTGCCCGTGTGCATTACTCAAGTTTTGAAGATGGATTCCGCGATATGTACCCGCGTCTCGTCCGCACGCTCATGGTCGCGTGCGGCGAGAAAGAACTCGCAGCTGACCTGGCACAAGAGTCGCTCGCAAAGGCATACTCACAATGGAAAAAAGTCAATGACCTCGATGTTCCTGGTGCATGGGTTCGCAAAGTCGCCATTAATGCTCTGCGCGATGAAATGCGAAAGCGCAGCCGGCGCAACACACATAGCGATTCCAAAATCGAACTTTCCACACTTGAGTCCATTGAACGATCACTTCCTACTCCCCTTGCTGTGGATTTCGCGCGCGCATTGGAACAACTCCCTTCTCAACAACGCATCGTCGCTACACTTGCACTTGTCGACGACTGCTCTTCAAAGGAAATCGCAGCGACAATGGGTATCAGCGAAGGAAGCGTCAAAACACACCTCCATCATGCCCGCAATACTTTGGGCACAACGCTCGCTCCATCGTCCTAACGCCACAATTCCCCGGAGGAACTAATGAATAAACTTGGTCTTACCCATATTGAATCGCTCGATTCTGATACCGTCACCATTCCTGGGCTCGACGTCGATGCAGCTTTGGCGAACACCATTGCTTTGGGAAAGAAAAAAATTCGACGACATGCTTACGTACGAATCATGGGAGGTGCAGCAATGCTACTTGTCATTACTCTTTCTGCATTTGGCATTGTACGATTTTTTGATGACACTTCGGGAAACGTCTCGCGCGTTGCGACCACCGACAAAACAAAAACGGTATCGAAAGTAGCCGCAACGACTATTGCTCCTGTTACTCAACCTGATGTGGTGACAACTACACCTCCTGCCCTTACGACGCAAAGCCGATGGACACAGGGTATCGATTCACGATTCTATGGCGACCGTTCAGTGTGCACCCCTCCACCAGGCATCAATGAACCGGACCCAGCTACGGGTGTAGCCATTGGAACTTCTGTCTCTGAGGAGAAATGGACACCACAGCCAGGAGAAACAAAAACAGTTTCTGTCAATGGCCGTAATGTTGTTCTTAAAAATGTCGTCGAAAACGGATCTTCGTCTGTTAAGTTCCAATCCGGTCTAGGGAGAGCTAATACCTTTGGTGAAGAATATGTGTCCGGTGGTGTCACCTATTGTGAAAGTGGTTTCAATCTCCAAGCAGGACCAATCATTTCTGAACCAGGGTATATCATCCGCACCGAAGGCTGGTAACACCCCAACATCAACCTAAAGCGCGGGTAGAATCGACTCTTCTCCTTTGGGAGTGATTGCCCTCGTAGCTCAGGGGATAGAGCGTCGGTTTCCTAAACCGTGTGCGCAAGTTCGAATCTTGCCGGGGGCACCC
>CALMUU010000103.1 GCA_937872965.1 uncultured Actinomycetes bacterium | reverse complement strand
ATAGATCGTGTATACCCCGTGGCGGCAACAATGGCTGCGGTTAACGAGGCGCTTGGCAGGGTAGCTGGCACGAGCCAGGAACCAATGGGCTTGTAAAACAGCATTGATCACCAAGCCTCATTGATTTTACATCCGGAAGATTCGGACATTACACTCTAAGTTCATGTCACAACACGTTGAAAGCAATCTCATTCTTGATCAACATGTCCCCTTGGTGAGAGATTTGCTGCGAAAACTTGCCGAGTCTCGACGTCGCTTGGATGCACGCCCAAATGATTCAAAAAAGCTCGTTGGTTTTAACGATCGAAGTTTTCTTGACCGGTCCCGATTGTATTGGATTCCAGAGAACCCCAGTCTTCTTTGCCTCCTCCCTGCCCATCGACAACAAAAATATGTGACACTTCTTGATGACCCCTATGACTTACTGCATGTTTTGACCAATGGATGGATATCTGATCGCAACGCTATCGGCACTGCATATAAAAAAATGTGGAGTGCACTTGTAAAAGATTCTCGTTTGCCTCACGAACGCGATGATCTATCCGCGATTGTGGTGTCCGCCTTTGTTGCAAATCCAGGATACCCGGTTCATTTTGAGGCATTGGAAGTAGATGGAGCGACTTTTGTTGAGCAGCATGTACAACGAAGAATGCAGGATCGTTCCGCTGAGATTCTCGTAGCAGCTTTTTTGGATCCAGATCAGTACTGCGATGATTACGGCAAACTCGATGATGAAAAAATATTGGAACTGACTGCAGGTCCATTATTTAGTGGTAACTGGTCCTCGCTCATTGATCGAATGGATAATCCGTTGATTGAAGCAATCTTTAAAGCACAGCCCTTATTTGTTCTCCAAATGTGTTCTTTGATGGGTCTAGATCAAGAACATTATGGACCACAACTCATCGGGCCACGACTCAATGAACTCATCGGCCTCGTTTCAGATGAAGAAAGTCGCGCCAAGATAATTGATGCGCTCATTGCGCAGAATCTCAGACTCCTTGAAGGTTTGGTATCGACGCTTCGATTTAATGTTGAAGGGGAAGGACGGGGGAGCGAACTCGCCCTTATACGAGGACGATTACAGAAATATGTAGACGAACGTCTGAGTGGTGTGGTAGAACTCAGCGCAGAAGAAGCATGTGAATTTATTTCCGGGATTCGCCAATATAGAGATCGCTATGCAGCGCTAACTAAAGGAAATCTAGAAGTAATAGATGGACTACCTCAAGCAGTTCCGCAGGTAACGGATGATCAACTTATTGAGTATGGTCGCCAAAGAAGGATTACCTTCCAGGATGAGTTCGAACTTTTCGAGGGGCTCGAGCGCTTCTCCGCGGAACGAATGCAAGAACTCATTGATAACACGACCAGTGAACATCTCACAAATGCATCGTCTGCTGCGATTGTTCTTGCAGCAGAAGACAAACTCGCCCCTGAAGTTCGCGATGTTGTCTATGCAGAAAAAAATAGAGAATGGTTTTTGTCACATGTGAAAGCATGGGATGCTTCACTCGATAATCCCGTATACGCGGAGATATCCGATCGCAATGATCCTCTTTTCCATGTGCTCGGTCGAGACATATGCGATTATCTGGGGTTCTATCGATTTACAGGTGAAGCTGCGAAACGAATAGCTCAAGAGGCTCGAGCCTACAGAGATGCTGTGTTGAGAGAAGTTAATGGCGTTCAAACATCCAAAGGTTTTACTGAAGGCTCTCTCAAAAAATTTACAGATGCTGTTGATGAAGCACGAATTGAGAACACCGATTTTGTTCTCGCGGTTCGCGGCCTTATTGGACTTCCTCGGTCTCAAGAGGCTCATCGTGCCGAGCCGGCACCTGGACGAGTAGAGCTCACTATTACATTAGGAACGCCGAGCGGTTAGCTGTTTCTATTCCGCTGGTTCACCCTCGAGTCCTGCACCATTCTTCACTTGAACAAAAGCCATGCGCATTTGCGCTAATGCAGCGGTGAGAGGTTCTG
>CALMUU010000102.1 GCA_937872965.1 uncultured Actinomycetes bacterium | reverse complement strand
AGAATCGTTCCAGCAATCTATCTGGAATGGCCGTTGGTTATCGTCGCACTTTGTGTGGCCTTTTCGTATTTGGCTATTGGGCCGATAAAGAATTCTCTTGAGCAACATTCACTTGCGTACATTGAGAATTCCTATACGTTGGGAAAAGGAAAGTGGGGATCGATGGCAAGGATCACTCTGCCATTAAGCGTGCAGGGTGTGATAGCGGGATCGATCTTAGTATTTGTGGGTGTCGTCAAAGAACTACCGATTACTCTCTTGTTGCGACCCAATGGTGAAAACACGTTAGCAACAACAATGTGGTCGAATATCTCGGTGTCACAGTACGCCGTGGTGGCGCCTACAATGTTGCTCTTGATGGGTCTGTGCGTTTTGCCGTTGTTGTTTCTTGTAAAGGTTAAATATGACCGATAAATATTTGCGCATAGATATTAGATCTAAGGATTACGGGAAAAAGCGTGTGCTCAGTGATATACAGCTCGACATAGATCAAGGTGAAGTAATTGCAATAATGGGACAGTCAGGCAGTGGCAAGACAACGCTTGCTCGTTGTCTTGCAGGATTCGAAGAATGTGAAGGCGAAATCTTTCTCGATGGTCGTGATATCTCAAAAATGCATCCCAAGGATCGTTCAATTGGAATCGTTCCACAAGATGGCGCCCTTTTCCCGCACCTTAATGTAGAGCAGAACGTTGGGTTCGGAATTAAAGGCAAGAAGGGTAGATCTGAGAAAGTCAGAGAGTATCTTTCTCTCGTTAAATTGGAAGATGTAGAAAACACTGCCACAAAGAAGGTGGATCAGATTTCTGGGGGCCAACAACAGCGAGTGGCTGTGGCGCGAGCGCTGGCAGGGAATCCAAAAGTCATCATATTAGATGAATCCTTTTCTGCACTTGATCAATGGTTAAGAATTTCCGTGCGTCGCCAAATTTTGGAAAGTTTAAAGTCAGTAAATTGCACAGTGATTGTGATCACTCATGATGTCAACGAAGCCTTCGAACTAGCAGACAGAGTTGCTGTTATCCAGGATGGAAAGCTTGTGCAGTTCGATACGTCTGACAACTTATATTTATGTCCGAATTCTTTGTCAGTTGCGCAGCTTGTAGGGATTGCAAATGTTGTGAATTACGACGAGGAAATATACGGAACTGGCTTCAAGGACTTTTCTCAACGTAGCGAAGTTTCAGGAAGTGCCAAGCTATTGATGTCGCGACCAGAAGATGTTGTGTCTTTGGACGCTGACGTTGGAACCCCAATACGTATTGCAGCAACAATAGAGTCCATCAAATCGAGCGGGCCAACAAAGCACATATATCTCACTATCGATAAAACAGGCGAACCCATTATTTCAACAGATGAATTCCTCGCAACGCAGGCTGTCGGAGAATCGGTAGAAATAGGGATATCGAGCGAAGGGATCATTTATGAATCGTTGGACAAAATTATTAGTGATTATCAATCGCACTGGTAACACGATAGAATAGATGTTCGCTTACTAGTGCGGATTGTATGACTCGAACCTTTTATATTGAAACTCTTGGCTGTGCCAAAAATGCTGTGGACTCGGATAAAGCTGCACAGGGTCTTATCGAAGATGGTTTGGTTGCCACCGAGGACCCCACCCAGGCAGATGTCGTGGTGGTGAACACTTGTGCATTTATTGATGCTGCCAGGGAAGAATCAATTAATACTACGCTCGAACTTTCGGGCTCCCGTAAAGCGGGAGCCAAGCTTGTTGTCACGGGATGCATGGCGCAACGCTATGAAGATGAATTGAAAACTGCACTTCCTGAAGTGGATGCC
This sequence comes from uncultured Actinomycetes bacterium, assembly GCA_937872965.1. GTDB lineage: Bacteria > Actinomycetota > Acidimicrobiia > IMCC26256 > JAGPDB01 > JAGPDB01. The sequence continues at coordinate 1,602 of CALMUU010000102.1, read as the reverse complement.
ATAGTGGGATTTGCACACGAAGCCAACATCGCTGAACAGATTTTCGAACCGGTGACACTAAAGTCAAAACCTATTGGCGTGCGTGACCTTTTAGATATGCCCCGACCTAAACCAGATTCTCCGTGGGCGTATCTCAAAGTGGCCGAAGGTTGTAATCGCAACTGCGCGTTTTGTGCAATACCAACTTTTCGAGGCAAACAACGTTCACGTTCGATGGAATCCATCGTTGATGAAGCTCGCATGCTTGTGAACAATGGCGTGAAAGAAATTGTTCTCGTTGCACAAGATATTGCGTGGTACGGTCGCGATGTCGACGATGATGCAACGCTGTCTGACATTATGCGTGAAATTGATAAGTTGCGCGGCGACGGTTTAGAAATTCAACGCCTTGTCTACATTTATCCTTCAGAACTGCGCGGCGACCTTTTGGAAACGATGCTGACCCTACCCAGTTCCGTTCCGTATTTCGACCTTTCATTACAGCATGCCCATCCCGAATTATTGCGTCATATGAAAAGGCCAGGAAGTTCTGAAAAGTTCCACGAGCTTATTTCTACAATTCGTGAGGCGAAACCCGAAGCCGTTTTTCGTTCCAACTTTATTGTAGGTTTTCCCGGTGAAACGGAAACTCATCATAATGAACTGGTGACTTTTATCGAGAAGGCTGATCTCACGTGGACGGGGTTCTTCCCCTATTCGCATGAGAAGGATACAACAGCGTATACCTATTCAGATCAAATTGATTCTGAATTGGCCCAAATGCGCACACGAGAGTTGCAGCGAGCACAAGATCACATTACTCAACGTCTTCTCCTTTCAACTGTAGGATCACGTCAACGTGTCATGGTTGATTCAATGAATACCTCGGGTTCATTGACGACGCGCGGATTCGACAGTGCGCCCGAAATTGATGGCGTTATTCATGTTGACACGCAAGGCTCGATGTACAGCAGAGGAGACTTCATTGACGTGGAAATAGCCGAAGTGTCCGGCGTGGATCGCCACGCACAACTGTTTCTAAGCTAACATTCGCTCATGAATAGAGGGGGATCTGAGGTGGATATATCATCGCCCGATAATTCTTCCATTGCTCCTGCGCGATTTCGATATTCCTCAACTGCTGTCATGACACCCGCAAATGTTTTGACACTTGTGCGTTTAGTAGCATCTGTTCCTTTTCTCGTGTGGATGTATTACGAACAATCGGGTTGGTTGGTGTGGACCGCCTTTTTTATTCTGTCGATGAGCGATGTCGTCGATGGCGTCATTGCCCGACGGATTGGACCTACAACGTTTGGTGCGTTCTTTGATCCCTTCGCCGATAAAGTTCTCGCCATCGGCGCTTTTGTCGTGTACGGAATCCGGGGCGATTATATTTGGATTCCCATCATTATTATGGCGATCCGTGAAGTAGCAGTTTCGGGTGCTCGGTCGGTATTGTCTCGCTATCGAATTTCTTTACCGGCCCGATCCCTAGGTAAGGCCAAAACATTTTTACAATTATGTGCTGTCGGTGCGCCAATGTTCCCGCCGCTGCACAATCTCCACACTTTCCATCTTGGTATTTTGTGGGCAGCATGCGCTTTGAGTGTGATTAGTGGT
>CALMUU010000101.1 GCA_937872965.1 uncultured Actinomycetes bacterium | reverse complement strand
GTTCGCCCAGATTCCTTAACTTTTGCCGCCAAGTTAGAAGCAAACTCAGCTAATGCCTCTTTTCGCTTTGCTCGATATCCACCAACATCGAGGTACATGCGAGCAGTGTAACCACCAACCTTTGCTTGGACAACTGCACGCATTAACTCTTCGACAGCAAATAATGTAGAACCATGTGATCCGATCAAAAGACCGACCTGCTTGCCATCAACGGAAACATTGATCATGTCTTCGTCAAAGTTAGAGTCAATGCTGCACGAGTCATCAAAGTACTTCACAAGTCCACTTAAAAAGTCTTTTGCATACTGAGCTTGAACATCGAGAGGCTCGGCATACTCGCGCTTTGCTTCTTCTTGGTTTTCTTGACGTGTTTCTGTCTCGTCCATCTTATTTTCTTCTTTCTTAGCGGTTCGTTCTTTTGGTGCTTTCTTCGAGCTTGTTTTGGATGGGGTCTTGGAACTTGCCTTTTTCTGACTCCCTCGGCGTTTTTTATCCTGTGGTTTTTCTCGTGATATTGGTTTTACTCGTGCGCGAATTCGTGCATCTGTACCGCCAATCCCAAAGACACCTTTTTTAGGTTCACTTATTATCTCATACTCAATCTCATCACGGTTAATTCCCAGTGTATCAAGAGCAATATGAAGTGCTTCTTCAATAGATGTTCCTGTAGATTCGATCCATTCCATTATTAGTTTCCTTTCTCTATTGTTGCTCGCCTCATTATTTTTTCTTCCTTTTTTTACGAGCAAGTCCGGGAGCATAATTCGCATTATCCCCTTCTAAGATGGGGCCAGAAGAGGCCTTCTCTGCGGCCGAATCTTTTTCCCTGTGCGGTTTAATGACCTTAATGAAAAGAAGTTCCTGCTGGATTGCACGCCACGTTGAGCTTGTCAAAATATAGAGATTTGATCCTGCTGGCAAAATGATTCCCGAAATCGAAATACCCACAGGGAAAAGGTACTTAAGAAACTTCATTTGCGAAGGAGTATTAGGGTTGTTCTTCTGCTGACGCGATATTGATATGTAGGAAGTAACAGCTAACAAAACAATAAGAATAACGTATGCAGCAATAGTTGAAAAACCTCGATCAGAAACAGCAACAAAATTTTTCGATAAGTTCAAACCCAGAAACTCTTTACCGACTGGTAACTTAGCCGCGAGGGCTTCTGCCTGATCGGGCAACAACGTAGGGAAGTTCTTTTGCATAACCCCTGCATTACCTCGACATACTTCTACGGTTTTAGCAGGAGCACACAGGGCATTAAAGAGCTTGGGGCTAGGTTTCATGCCAGAATTGGG
>CALMUU010000100.1 GCA_937872965.1 uncultured Actinomycetes bacterium | reverse complement strand
ACCAAAAGAAAAAATACCTCCATCAGCAGCGACCAACCAATAACCATTACCCGACGCGGTCGCAGCCATTCCTACAATAGATTGATTCAAACGCAATGCTCCCCCATCACCGGGTAGAACAGCATTTGTTGCAAATGAAGGAATACTTAAACCAAATGTAACGCTGAAAAGCGTGAAAATAATAATCAATGTGCGACGAGATGTTCCGAACCTCTGTGCAGGTCGAAACTCCCTTTTACGGTACGATCCCATGAGGATGTGTCCCTTTCGTGAGCCGATATATGACTAGTCTCCCCTAGTCGTGGCTACTGACGTACGCGCATCCAATCTTTATACATTCGTGGGTCAGGCTTGCTTTAAATCATTGTCAGGAAAGAGCAATGACTCAATAGAAAATATAGCACCATCAACGCCGTGCACGCGTCGAATGGCCAAAATAATCCCTGGCATGAAACATGACCGATCATTTGCATCGTGCTCCAAACGCAAAATTTCACCAGGTGAAGAAAGGTGAACTTGCTGATGGGCTATGGCACCAGGCAGTCTCAGCGAATGAATAGGGATATCGTTTTCACTCATGGGCGAGTTTTCAGCCATCATTGTTCGCGTGGTAATTGCAGTTCCCGAGGGTGCATCTTTCTTCTGAGTATGGTGAGTCTCAACGATTTCCGCATGCGTGAAGTGCTGCGCGGCTTGAGCAGCAAAGTGCATCATGAGTACAGCACCCAAAGAAAAGTTCGAAGCAATAATGGCATGACCTTTCGATGTTGAAAACGCTTCGATGACTTCCTGTTTTTGGTCGGGCGTCATCCCCGTTGTTCCAGTAACAAAATCAATGTCTTTTTTTGCAGCGAAAAGCGCGCCTTCGTAGGCCACTTTGGCAAAAGTAAAATCAACGATCACGTCCGGCAAGGGTGAAGATTGAGCAAGGTCTTCGAGAGAATCGTGAACAGTCATCGATGTTCCCGCGATATCGCATGTTTGACCCGAATGCTCGGGTGATACTATTCCGGTAATAGAAATTCCAGTGACATCTTCGAGCGCAGTGCGAAGTGCGGTACCCATTTTTCCAAAGGGTCCACTTATCCATATCGATAAATTTGTAGTCATAGGAACAGCATAACTTATAAAGAAAGCCCGACTCAGCAACTGCGGAGTCGGGCTTTGGTATTGTTACTACGCGGAGATCCTTCAGCGCCTAAAGGCGATTCAGGATGATTTTTTGTGCGGTTGCACCGCACAAAAAATCAGTTACGACGACTAGTTCCTTCTTCGAGGTCGACGGTTGTTATTGTCGCGCGGTCGACGAACTTCTTCGGGACCGAGGTCGCCGAATTGGTTCTTCATCTCTGCATTGAGAAAATCAGAGAAACTCACTGAGTCGCGATCTTCATTCGAAGAGTCCGAACGCTCTGATCGCTGCGGACGATCATCGCGATCGCCACGGTCCGAACGAGACCGAGAAGGTCGAGATTCTCGATCACCACGATCGCCACGGTCACGTGATTCGCGTTGTGGTCTTTCTTCTCTCGAGCCATCGGTACGACCAGAAGATGGAGTTGGCATCGGAGGGGTCTCTTGACCTTCAATAATAAGAGTCAATGCAACCTTGCCGCGATCGTCCATGTCGTCCACACGAACTTGGAAAGTATCTCCGACGTTCATCACGTCTTCCACATTGTTCACTCGTTCGCCGCCGCCCATCTTGGAGATGTGCACAAGACCGTCACGTCCAGGAAGAATATTGACGAATGCGCCAAACTTTGTTGTTCCCACAACAGTTCCTTCGTAGATTGCTCCAATTTCAGGAATAGGCGGATTGAGCGCAAGGTCGATCATTTCACGCGCTTGGTTCACTTTGTCAGATTCGAGACCACCAATGGTCACGATACCCACACCATCACCATCGTTGACGTTGATGTCACAACCAGTTTCTGCTTGAACCATTTGGATGTTCTTACCCTTTGGCCCAATAACTTCACCGATTTTGTCGAGTGGAATTTCGAAGCTAATGATCTTCGGAGCTGTTGCTTTCACATCTTCACGAGGAGCAGCAATTGCGGCATCCATCACATCGAGGATGGCAAGACGAGCCTCTTTTGCTTGGTTAAGAGCGTTGCCCAAAACTTCGGCTGGAATTCCGTCTATCTTTGTGTCGAGCTGAAGTGCTGTAATGCAATCACGTGAACCGGCAACCTTGAAGTCCATGTCGCCAAATGCGTCTTCTGCACCAAGGATGTCGGTGAGTGTGACGTACTTGTCATTTTCATAGATGAGACCCATGGCAATACCTGCAACAGGAGCAGCAATCGGAACACCCGCATCCATCAATGCAAGTGATGATCCACAGACGCTAGCTTGCGATGTTGAACCGTTTGATGCAAGAACATCAGACACAACACGCATGGTGTAAGGCCATTCAATTTGGTCCGGCAACACACCGAGCAATGCACGTTCTGCAAGTGCACCGTGACCGATTTCGCGACGCTTCGGAGAACCCACGCGTCCAACTTCACCAACAGAAGATGGCGGGAAATTGTAGTGATGCATGTATGTTTTTGCTGTTTCGGTAGTAATAGTGTCAAGCATTTGTTCCATGCGAGGCATACCGAGAGTTGCAACAGAAAGAACTTGTGTTTCTCCACGTTGGAACAATGCAGATCCGTGAGCTTGTTTTAACACGCCGATTTCTGCAGTAACAGGTCGAAGTTCGTCAAGTTTACGTCCGTCGATACGAACACCTTCGTCAACAACGCGCATGCGTACAATCTTCTTTTGAAGAGACGAGAACGCACCCTTGATCGCTTTTTCAGAACCAGCAAGTTCACCGGGAGCTTCAGCGGTTCCGGCAAGTTTTGCAATTGCATCCGCTTTGATTTCATCAAGACGAAGTGTGCGGTCATGCTTGTCCGCAATCAACATTGCTTTAGCAGTATCATCACCAACGGCAGCTTTAACTGCGTCCATGATTTCGTCTGTGTAATCAACATTTGGAGTGTACGTAATCGCTGCGATCTCTCCGCGTTCCGCAACAACAGCTGCGCGAAGTTCGCTTTGGATCTTGATAGCAGCTGAAATCCATTTTTTGGATTCATCCAAGCCCTCGATGAGAACTTCTTCAGTAATCTTGGGCGCACCAGCAGCATATTTCTTGAATGCTCCAGCAGTTCCGCCAGCTTCAACCATCATGATAGCTACATCGCCGTTAGGAAGATCGCGACCAGCAACAACAAGTTCGAATGTTGATTCTTCTCGTTGTTCATATGTTGGGCTTGCAATCCACTTGCCATCGAGGTGAGCCAAGCGCGTTGCGCCGATTGGTCCCTCGAAAGGCATTCCGGAAATATGCAATGCAGCAGATGCTGTGTTGATCGACATGATGTCGTGAGGGTTAATGAGGTCTACACCGAGGATGGTGGAAACAACTTGAACCTCATTGCGGAAGTCAGCCGGGAATGCAGGACGCAGTGGGCGGTCTGTCAATCGACAGGTAAGAATTGCATGCTCACTTGGGCGACCTTCGCGGCGGAAGAAAGATCCGGGGATTTTTCCTGCTGCGTAGCTTCGCTCTTCGACATCAACAGTAAGAGGAAAGAAATCTGTTCCTTCGCGAGGAGTTGCCGTTGCTGCGGTCGAAATTAATTCCGTGCCTTCAATTTCTGCGTGTACTGATGCGACGAGGTTGGCCATGCGACCAGTCTCGAGCGTCATTGTTAGTCCGTCAGCGTTAATAACGCCTGACGCGGTAATGGGTTTTGACATTTTTTATATCCCTTCGATACAAATAATTACCGAAGCGTAGATCACGATTTTCAGTGGTCAACCTTCAAAGAGATAAATTTTGGAGATTCACAACTGATTACCGACTATCTCGCGTCGGGTATATTGACTCACATCCGTGAGGTTCCTTGTTTGCTATTAAGGCATAGCCTACCAGACATTGGCTTGTCATCCAGAGCGGAGCGAAGGATCTCCGCGCAGCGGGTGTGAGAGACGAATCACAGGGAGCGAAGGATGAGCGACCGCGAGTTGTGTCCGGCTTTGCCGGCGCAACGATAACAAGTAGAGTCGCTTAGCTCTGTTCCCAAGGAACGACCCTAACTACGGGGATTTACCTACGAAGACCAAGCTTCTTGACGATATTACGGTATCGCTCTACATCTACGTCCTTCAAATAATCAAGAAGACGACGACGACGACCAACAAGCATCAAAAGACCACGACGAGAGTGAAAGTCTTTTTTATGCATTTTCAAGTGACCGGTGAGATGGTCGATACGACCGGACAGCAACGCGATCTGGACTTCTGGTGATCCGGTATCGGAATCATGAAGTTTATGATCAGAGATGATCTCTTTAACTTTTTCGGGATTTGAGGCTGATGCCATTATTGAGCTCCTATGTTCGCCAGTGAGGCTTTATATATAGTGCGAAATGCACTGGGTTTCATCGAGTGGCGAAACTCGGTGAAGGTATAAGTGTAGTGTGGACTCTCTATGACAGACGAATCTAACGAAAAGCCGCAAAGCGAGCAGGTGGCCGACATGCGCCACGCAAACTTTGCTCTGATCGCTACCATCCTCGCGTCAGGAATGGTGATCCTGGACGGCACTGTCGTCAACCTTGCACTCCCCTCGATTGCTGACGATTTACATGCAGGTCTTGCTGCCAAACAATGGATTGTTGTGGGGTTTCTCGTTTCACTTTCGTCTGTCATTTTGATCGGCGGATCGCTCGGTGATCTCTTCGGGCGTAAACGTATTTATAACATTGGACTTGCAGGATTCGCGCTTTCCTCTATTGTGTGCGCAGCTTCTAATACGGTTGCCTTGCTTGTAACTGCACGTTTTGTTCAGGGCGTTTTCGGTGCACTCGTTGTCCCGGGATCGTTAGCCATTATCAACAATGCATTCCCCAAAGAAAAACGCGCCAAAGCAATTGGAACATGGACCGCCGCAAGTGCAGGAATCCTTATTGCTGGACCTTTTTTGGGCGGCCTTCTTGTCGAATACAGTTCGTGGCGAACAATTTTCCTCATCAACATTCCCATTATCGCCACCAGCCTTGTTTTCTCTACTATTGGAATCGAAGAATCGAAACTTGAACGATGCGATCCACGCATTGACTACATTGGTTCTCTCCTTGCAATTTTTTCTCTGGGATTCATTTCGGGGGGACTCATTATGGTGGGGCAAAATAAATCGCTTTCTTCCTTTGCGCTTGTCGCGGTTGGTGTCGCACTTATCCCCTTCTTCTTCATCTGGGAGAAAAAACATCCTCAACCGGTGGTCGAATTTTCTCTCTTTAAAATCCGGGATTTTTCTGCATCGAATCTCATGACATTCCTTTTCTATGGAGGACTCAGTGGAATGTTGTTTATTCTGGCCCAGCAGCTCATTGGTCCGGCTGGATTTAAACCCGACGCAGCAGGTGCTGCAATCATTCCTGTTCCGATTGCTATGGTATTTCTTGCTTCCTATGCCGGAAAACTTTCACAAAGATATGGACCGCGTCTTTTCATGACCTTTGGTCCAATTATCTGTGCAGTCGGGACAATGCTGCTCATCAATGTTGGAAAAGGGACGTCCTATCTCACAGGCGTATTTCCTGGAATCGCTATCTTTGCCTTGGGTCTCTCGATGACGGTCGCACCTTTAACTGCAACCGTCATGGCATCAGCTGACGACGATCGTGCTGGTCTCGCTTCAGGAATCAACAATGCCATAACTCGTGTTGCCGGTTCTCTCGTTATTGCCGTTGTGGGATTGTTCTCTCTATCGTCCGTTTACAAAGGCACCATTGTTTTGTGCGTTATATTGATGGCCTCTGGCGGAATCGTGTCGTATCTTGGAATCAGTAAACGAGCACTGAGCCGCTAATCACTGACCAATTTTCTCTTGACATTTTGAATTTTCGTATTACGATAAATGTGCGTGAGGATACACGCTAGTGCATTGAGGCACAATATAACGAAAGATGATATAGCGCATGCATTAGAGTATCTACTTGGATCGTATGTTCTTAACGACGGGACAGAGTTTATGAGAACTCTCGTGATTGGGCCTGATACCAGCGGTCGGATACTTGAATTAGTTGTAACTCTTGTGGATGAAGATGAACTGCTAGTAATTCATGCAATGAAAGCTAGGAAGAAAAATATTGCTTATGTAAAATGGGAGGATGGAGAAAAGAATGAATAAAGAAACTGAATATGACTATGGGACTTCCGGTGGTATAAAAATCACCGAAGAGCTGATCGAAAAATATGTAAGAGAAGCTGAGGAAGGCTACGACATTAGCGAACTTAAGCCTCTCGGTCGTCCCCTCAATGTTGACGGAGTCCTAGAAGTAGTGCCTGTTCGAATGGAAGAAGGAATGAGAATTGCTATTCGTGAACGTGCAATAAAAGACGGTACAACAGGAAGCGATATCATTCGAAAAGCAGTAAAAGCTTTTCTCCACATTTCATAAGTCAAATCAGCAGTTAAAGTTTGATGGTTCTACGAACCGTATGCACGTCATCTTCTATTTGTGCAATAAGCGAATCAACACTATCGAGAACTAGTTGGCCACGAAGTCTGTCAACAAATTCGATTCTGATTGTTTGGCCGTAGATATCTTCATCGAAATCTAAAAGATAGGGTTCAATCACGCGAATGTTGTCTTCATGAAACATAGGTCGCACACCAATAGAAATAGCACTTTTAAATATTCGTTCATCTACTAAATGAACCCGGCCCGAATATACAGCGTCGGCAGGAATGCACATTGATTGATCCACTTCTGTATTCGCAGTGGGATACCCTAATTCATTGCCCACTTGATCTCCTGGGACAACAATCCCCGAAAGTTCGTGGGGGCGCGTCAACAATTCATTGGCCTTGGTCATATTTCCCACTGAAATGTATTGACGAATAAGTGTTGAGGACACCGGCGATTCAGATTCATTGCACAATAATTCAACTGGATCCACCTCAAAGCCATTTTCCTGACCCATTTCTTTGAGGAGTGCAACATTTCCCCTTCGTGCATGACCAAATACAAAGTTTGCACCAACCAAGACATGACGAGCATGTAGTTGGTCGATTAATACTTCTTGCACAAAATCATGCGCCGACTGTGCAGCGCGAACAGGATCAAAAGGAATAACGACAACCGCATCAACGAGTTCACTGCGTTCGAGTAATTCAAGTTTGCGTCCCAAGGACAACAGCATTTTGGGAGCGTGCCCCTGAGGCGCCAACACTGTTAACGGGTGTACATCAAAAGTAATGACAACACGCGCAAGGTCGTGTGCGGAAGCAATATCATCAAGTTGGCGAAGAAGTTTTTGATGTCCCGCATGTACGCCATCGAATACGCCGATAGTTACCGCGCTGTGCTTTGCAAATAAATCTGAAGGAGACAGGATGTCCATG
>CALMUU010000099.1 GCA_937872965.1 uncultured Actinomycetes bacterium | reverse complement strand
GGTCCTAGTGTCCATTGGACGTGAGGGTTCAAGTCCCTCCGCTCGTACCAAAAAATAGTTGTAATAGGTGGAGGAACTTGAACGCCAGGGACAGCACCCATTCAGGTCCCTCCGCTCGTACCAAAAAATAGTTGTAATAGGTGGAGGAACTTGAACGCCAGGGACAGAGCCCATTCAGGTCGCGGCTCGTAGCACTTTCTTCCGTGTAGGAGGGATGTACCGCGGACTGTGCACTGTAAATCCCTCCAACACGATTAAATATGAGGATGAATGATGAAGATAGTTGTGATCGGCGGAGGCTCTACTGGTCTTGTCTATGGATCAAAACTTTCAGAAGTTGCCGATGTAGATATTCTCGTACGTCGAGCGGAGCAAGCTGATATTCTCAACCGCGAAGGCGTGACATTCCAACTTCCCGATGGGCAGACCCAGCACTTCACGCCAAAATTCACACTTGATCCTACGATCATGGACGATGCGGACCTCATCATTGGATTAACCAAGTGTTACGACGTACCTACAGTTGCAGAACTCATCGCGAAGCATTCGGTGTCAGAATCCATAATTCTTCCGCTTCACAACGGCCTTGGAACACAAGAAATCTACAACGAAACTCTCGGCGCCGATCGAGTACTTGCTGGAACTCAGTACCTCATTACGAATCGCACGAGCGACACCACAGTTATTTTTGGTGCAAATGTTAGAACAATTATCGGTGAACAAACTGGAAAAGCATCCCCACGTTCCGAGAAACTAGTCGACATCATGAACAAGGCTGGATTCGACGCAAGCACTTCTGACAACATGAAACAAGCTACGTGGGATAAGTTCCAAATTGCAGTGTGCCAACATGCTCTCAGCGCTCTCAACAATATGACGTTTGGACAACTTCGTGAATCAGAAGAAGTTCTCGCCACTTCACGACAACTGAACGACGAATTTCAACTCGTTGCAGCAGCAGAAGGGCTTGACTTCCCAGACGAAGATTCGTTCGATCGCGTATTAGCCAATATGAAACGTGGAGCCATACATAAATCTTCCACATGCCAAGATCTTCTCGCAGGACGACCAACGGAAATCGATTTCATCAATGGAGCGATTTCGGAGCTAGGTAAAAAGTACGGAATCCCCACACCCGCTAACGACGCCATCACACAAGAAGTGCACGAAGCTGAATCTCATTCCTGATAGAACCTTCGCAGTGCTTGGGCAAGTGCTTGATCGCCGAGCTGATCGCTATTTTTTAAACCGGCAATCACACCTTCAAGGGATGCAGCTGATTTGTTCTGCGAAAGTTTGAATACGGGTTGAACCTGGTTCACTTCAAGAGTGAACCCAACGATGTCATCAAGATATTGTGAAGCATATTCCCAATTAATGGGTTTCTCAGGTAAGAATTTTGTATATAAGTCTTCAAGAAGCGCGCGAAGCTGATCTTCGTTCATCATTGAACATACGCCTGATATCGAGACAAATTCGTAGTCCCATGTTGCCACATTTTCGTGGTCGTACCATTCAGGATTAATGAAAGCATCCGCGCCCCAAATCGACACAGTGGCGCTTTTTCCCTCGATAACTTTTGATTGGGGATTACTCCAAGGAAGATGGAATCGGAGATCTGTAATCTCATCACCCTCACGAATGACATCAAAAGGAACAAGGGTCATCATGGGTTTGTCATCTATGGAGATTGATACCGAACCAAAAGCTCGACGTTCGACAAAATCCGTTACATACTTATGGCCAGGTTGTGTCTGATGCTCAGGCACATAGTTCGTCATGGTCATCTCCTCATTCTTCTATGCGTTGGGCTAAATTTTCATCTCTATTGCGGAAAATTTAGCCCAACGCGAGAAA
>CALMUU010000098.1 GCA_937872965.1 uncultured Actinomycetes bacterium | reverse complement strand
ATTCAGAAAGTGCACTCCAACATTCAATCAATGTTGAAACTGAATATCGTGATGCGATCCAAACGGTCGCAATGATGATACGAGAACATCCAGAGAAACCCGTCAATCTTTATGATGCCACTTTTTACTTCATCGCACAACGAGCAATCGCCGTTGCTCAACTCGATGTTGCACCAATTCTCCGCACCGACGCAATAGCCACAGCACGCATGCTCAAAATTTCCTATGACGCCGCTCCCCAAAATGAACGTGAATGGTTCGCATCACTCGATCGAGACAAAGTAATTCCTGAAGATACAGCTCACGAAATGATGGTTTACCTCGTCGAGGCTGCAATAACGAATAGATTTGACGGCCAGCTCACGATGGCAGAGCTTGCTGCGGTTCTAGAAAGAATCACTGTCGACGACGACGTTTTGGTTCTCCCCGAAGGGACACCTAACGACATCGATGTTCTTTCAAGTACATTGCCTGCAGTTAATGCACCAGCTCATGTTATCGAAGCAGCAGGGGTAGAAACACCCACTCCAGATAGCCCCGCTCCACCATTGCGATAGATTAATATTGTCGATTAATCAAGTCTGCACTCAACGTTACGGCATGCTCTCTTGGCAAACCTAAATGAGCATTCATAAATGCGGCACGTTTGAAATACAATTGAGCATCATGTTCAAAAGTGAAACCGATCCCACCATGAATTTGGATATTCTCACCTGCCGCGTGGCTAAGAGCGCGTGAACAATAATACTTTGCCATTGATGCGACGTGTTCGAGATCATCTTCTAGTTCGTCGCTCGTAAAACCAGCGGGCTGGGACGCCAACCAAGCACCAAAGAGAGCAATCGACCTTGCGCTTTCTGTTTCGAGCAACATGTCAGCACATTTATGTTTGATGGACTGAAAGCTTCCAATGGCACGACCAAACTGAAAACGATCTTTGGCATACGCAACACTCATATCTAAAATAGCTTGCGTTGACCCGACCATTTCATTTGTTGCAGCCATGATTGCACGAGAACGAGCACGACCGTATCGCGTTTTGGTTTCTTCATCGGAAATTACTTGGGCAAATACGCCCGTCAATACAATTTTTGTTAATGGGATTGTTTGATCAAGCGAGGGAATAACACTGCGGATAACGCCATCTTGTTCAAGATCGACATAAACAAGATCTGCAGAATCACCCACGCCCACAAAGAAATACAAGTGCTTTGCATCCAATCCAAAGAGAACCTGCTCAAAAGTTGCCGAAAGAACCACTCCTCCACTTTCCATATCTACAACTAATTCCGTGCCAAAGTCTCGGGCAACTTCATCCGCATAAATAATGGTTGCAATTTCTTCGCCGGAAATCAACTGAGCTAAGTGCTCACTTCTTTTTTCTGCAATCGCACATTCCATCACAGCTATTTGCGCACCAATATGTGTACGAAGCGGCGTGGAAGCAAGAAAGTAGCCCATTTGTTCAGTAACTACAGCGAGTTCGACATCGCTGGCTCCAAAACCGCCAAGGCTTTCTTCAACAATCAGCGATGCAAGACCGAGTTCCCCACACAGCGCTTTATAGAGATCACGGTCGTATCCACATTCGGACACCATGGCATTTCGAACCCCATCACTTGTGCATCGCGATGTTAAGAAATCTCGTGTTGCGTCTTGAA
>CALMUU010000097.1 GCA_937872965.1 uncultured Actinomycetes bacterium | reverse complement strand
TGTCACGATTAAGTAACCTACTCGGGTGGCGACGAAAAAAAATGAATCCCCGGAAACTGGGAGCAGCGAAGATGATCTTGACCTTGATGATATTGGGATAAAACTGGCGCACAGTACCATTGATGTTGATCCGCGGAGCCTGCCCATGATTGTGGCCGGGATTGTGTTTTGCGGCCTTGCCTACATGCTCTTTACCAATATTGCTCAGACTATGACCGCTCTGGTGATTGCCTTGCTTTTTGCCCTTGCGCTCGACCCGGTTGTTCGCAAAGTGCAGTACCTTTCGTTTGGTCGATTTAGGGGAGTGACAACTTCCGATGATTCGGAACCTGTGCGGCGCATGGGGCGTTACAGTGCTGTATCGATTGTGCTGGGAACTTTTTTGATTGTTGTTTTACTTGCAGGCTATTTCATAGCTCCCAAAGTTGTTGACCAAGTGCAGAACTTTGCAAAAGATATTCCTGAGACCGTAAGAGATCTCGGAAAGCTTCCCATCGTTGGCGAGCAGTTGGGCAGTGAGAAAACGCAAGAGAAAATTAAGAACACCTTGGAAGAACTTCCCGAGAAACTCAGTGCAAGTAATTCTCCACTTGGCGACATTCTCCGTTCGGTGGTCAACGGAGCATATATAGGTTTCCTCTTTATTCTTATGTTTATTGCGCTGCTTCTTGACGGCCCGCGACTGGTGCGCAACATCCGTCGTCTCATCCGACCTGAACAACGAGATACTGCAGATCGTATAGCGCGCGCGACGTATCGAGTGATTGGCAAATATATGGCAGGCTCGATATTGGTGGCTTCATTGGCTGGTCTGGTTATTGGTACAGCTTCTTTGATTTTGGGTGTACCTCTTGCTCCGTTGTTGGGATTGTGGATTGTAGGTACGAACCTGATTCCTCAGGTTGGAGGTTTCCTTGGAGGATTCCCTTTTGTTGTTTTCGGTTTTACCGTGTCACCGACGGTCGGTATTATTTCTCTCGTCGTGTTCATTGTGTATCAGCAGATTGAAAACCACATCATTCAACCCATCGTGATTGGCAAAACAGTAAAAATATCTCCACCAGTAACCATGGTTGCAGCACTTATTGGTGTTGCTGCCGGGGGAGTATTGGGTGCCATGCTCGCTGTTCCCTGTGTTGGGGGTGCAAAAGCGTTGGCGGCAGAGTTCGATTTCCCGAGGGGCTCACGTGAAAAAGCATTGCGCGATGCCGAAGACAATCAGGACAGAAATAAGAAAAAGTTCTCTTTCAAAAAAGCATCGAAAGTGCCCGCTAAGTCATCCTGAGCGAAGCAAAGGATCTCTGGTTCACGTCCCGGAGGCATAAGGAGTTCGGAAATAAAAAAGCCCGCCATTGAGACGGGCTTAACTTCATTTCGTGAAAATATTATTTCTTTTTTATAATCGCACCAAGTGCTGTAAGCAGCGCGACCACTCCTACACCAATTCCGATATATCCCACTGTGTTGTTTGTATCATCGTTCGCCTCTGAAACAGCTTCCGTGTCTTCGGTGTCAGATGCGCTGTGTTCATCACCTGTTGCTTTCGTAAGCATCAAAGTAGGTGCTGGATGTTCTGGTTCTTCCCCACCTTCAGGAGTGCTTTCAATCCAACTGACAACTTCACCATCAGAATAGGTTTGCAACGCCTTGAATTCCAACTTATCTGCATCGTCAGGTAACGCACCCATAGATACATGGAACTCTGCGTATTGACCTGGTTTTATTGTCCCGCCTTCCCACGTGATCTTCGAAACGACTTCCTCAACTTCGGAACCATGGCTCGTAAGTTTTTTTGAAGGTTTTGCTTTTGTCACGGTTGCAGTCCAGCCATCTTGTGCTGTTGTTCGAACGGAAGCAATCGGATGATCTGCAGGCAATTGAACTTCTAGTTTGATCGTTTCTGCAGTGTCGCTTTCATTGGGAACTCGGAATGAAAATGCGCCAAAACTTCCTTTAGCTGCCTCGTCTGGGTTGATGGAGACATGAGCAGAAGCAGGAAGCGCCATCGCAATCGTGATGATGACTGCAAAGCTACCCGCAAGCAGTAACCCCCTCATATTTTTTATGTATCCTTTCATGGATATTTCCTTTCTTTATCGTATGGTGACTTCTGTTGATGTCACTTGTTCATCGAACTCGCTTAGACGCAACCGCAAAGTAAGTGTCCACGTCCCAGAAAAGGGAACGCTTGTCCCCGTGGAAATAAAGTGATTTCCTCCTGCGTACCTGATGTTGAGAGGAAGGGGACCTACATCACGATTTTTATTTAGCCAGCTCGCACTAAGCGCAGGTTTTCCTAACGTATTTACACCTTGCGAAAATGTATAAAGAGTTCCGTTTTTACGCAAAACAAAAATATGAAGGACAATCGGCCCTGTTTTTGGGGGATCGATCGACACTTCCATACGTACTGACTCTGCTGATACGTACTTGGTTACAGGCAAAGCAAGAGCAGTTCGTCCAGGGACCGCATTAACAACAATGGATGTAGCAATCATCACGACGATCAATAGAGCTGATTCAAAATAGACCAGCCTGATGAGACGTCCCTTTGATCCTTCGCTGTTACTTACGCTGAGACGATGTACGTGTTGACGAGAAAACCATGCCACAGCAATAACGCACAAGAAAATGATGGCCTTCACATTGATCAGTTGACCAAACCATGTAGTGACACTTGCCTCGTAACTTCCTACTTGTCTCCACCAAGCAAATACACCCGTAATACCAATCGCAATCACACACACCAATGCCATGCGTGAAAATTTTCGTGCAATTTTGCCACCTTCATCACGAGACAGAAGGAAAGGCAATACCAGTAATCCCCCGAACCAAGCACCGGCACAAAGGACATGGACAACATCGTTGGTAAATGCCAGTGCAACATATTTTCCGGCAGAGGCATGGCCAGCGAATGCAGGTGTCGCAGCAAGCGCCAATGTACATAGGCCAAGTCGTGCGTTCAGCAAAGGACCACGAGGGAATCTCCACCAACAGCAAAGAAGAACACACAAAGATGCACGAACAATCTGGACTTGCCCAAAGCGCGTTGTTCTTTCTTGATTCAAGATGTCAAAACTGAATGCTTTGGCCAAGGAAAACTGACCAGCGAGTGATGCTTGGAAACCTATACTTGCCAAACTTGCTAGGGCAAGCACGGCAAGTGCGCCATACAGAATCCGGTTAACGGGAGGCGACAGCGATGATTGAACAACAAAAAAGCGTAAAGCAACTACTCCAATAACAAGTGCAAGACACATAAAAATAAGAAATCGTAAACATGCGAAAACAATTCGGGAAATAGAGGATGTTTGTTCGTTATTAAGAATGCTTGAAATAGCATCCGTGCGATCTGCACTAGATGTTGTGGGCGAATTAACCGAGAAAGTGAATGCACCACGAATTGGATGACTGTCAGCAGACACTACATTCCAGGCAACAACATAAGTACCCTTCTCAAGTTTTGGGGGCTTGACTCGTACAATATTTCCAGCACGAAGCTCCGGGGATGAAGTTGAGATTCTTTCTCCAGCATCGTTATATAAACGCAAAGAGCCAAACGTCGTTTCAACATTTTCACTAAATGTAAGTTCAATGGTCTTAGGCGAACTCTTTAAAATTGATTCGGCCGCAGGATTTGTTGATATCAGTTGTGAATGAGCTGAGGCGGGTATTGCGCTGACCCAGAGAGTTGTCAGTAATACGGCAGTAAAAAATGAAAATCGACGAATAGAAGATAACACAGAAATTAGACCTACTGCGATAGCAATATTGCGGGATATTCATGAGGCACATGTAGGAAGTCGCAGATAAGAAGAGAAAAGTTCCCTGAAAAACAAAAAAACTTCTTAACGTGGCATCAACACGTAATAGAGCTACCCTTGGGCTTTCTTTCTCGGTTTAGAAAACGTAACCACACGTGAAGCGATAATCCACACCACGAAAGGGGCAAGAAGCTTGGTTGCATGTTCGATTTCGCCAGAAAGTTCTGCTCGACCACGGGCAACATCGAGAATAGAAGTAGCGACAAATCCAATTGCAGCAATAGTTACCAGAATCAGGAGACCGCGAGCGCGAGCAGGACGAAATGCGATCGCAAATAAAGCACTGGCATAAGCGAGAGTGTACGAACCCAGTTGTGCATACACATGGGGGTGAATACTGTCACCTGGATCAACAATGTTAAGCACGCCTTCCACCGTCTCGACACAAGCCAAAGCAAAAAGAACCAATTGCAGTGGGATAAGCGAAGAATCTCTAGCATCGAATACGCCGAAATAGATCTTATTTAGGTCCCGCTTCGTCTTCCGATTCACTATCTCAGAAATATTCGAATTTTCCTCATCAGTAACCACTCCGACATGTTAGAGCAGAACTTCTGGCGATAACATGTCCGCTGTGAACTGGAAGCTATCTGCACTGCGAGTAAATCGTGCAGAACTGCCAGTTATCATTGAAGCTGCGCGCTATGGAGATAGCTTTGCATATGACGAACTCGTATCACGCTGCTATCAACCCGTCCTACGATTTTGCGCTTCTATGGGTTCGCCATCAGATGCCCATGATCTTGCTCAAGAAACTTTTCTTAGGGCTCTAAAATCCACCTCGATTACCACAGAGGTAACGAATCTTGAAGCATTCATGATCCATATCGCTCGCTGCGTATGCGCTGACTTTATTCGCGAATTAGGGAAAGCGAGACAGCTACATGCCGCGATGAAGGCATACAACGCCCAAGAACATATGGGTACAGATGAAATATCAAGCATTGAATGTGAACAAGCGCTTACTCCTCTTTCTCCCAATATGAGAGAAGCCTTTGTCCTCACCCAACTCTTGGGGTTTTCCTATGAAGAGGTTGCACAAATTGTAAGTGCTCCCATCGGCACGGTCCGATCCCGTGTGTCACGTGCCCGACAAATCCTTCAGCTAAGCCAGAACTCACAAGCGTTAAATCTGCATACGTATTCTTGATTCAAGTCTCTAGAAGTAGCTCCACATAAGCGATTCAACTCAACGTGACAGGCGCTACATATGCATCGTCTAAAAGACTTGCAAGTCGCCAATACTATTTATCCAATCCCCATAGCGGTTCCAATCAGATATGGTTGGGCGTACTTACTTTGTAAAGTATTCGAGCAAAGTATGAAGCGGAGGCTTAACGCCGGTTAGCCATTCCAAAGCATATACAGCTTGGTGCGCACCCATAACTCCACCGAATATCGTCGTGCAATTCTTTTCCTTTGCGAGTTTAAGAAGCTTGGTTTCTTTTGGTCTGGCAATGATGTCGAATACGACACTTCCCTCACGTATAGCTTCGGATGATATGGGACTGGAATCTAAATCGTCGCCAAAACCAACTGAAGTTGCGTTCACGATTACGTCAAATTCGGGCTTAACGTCCTCAAGACTACCCCCATAGTTTTGTGAAAGTGATTCACAAATATCGCGTGCTGTACTTTCCGTACGATTGAACACGGTCACATCAGCGTTGCCTTTAGATAGACCAAAGGCTACGGCTCGTGCAGCGCCACCGGCACCCAACAGCGCGATTTTTTTCTCAACCGGATCGATCACGGATTTAAGGGCGTTAAGCGCTCCAAGCCAGTCGGAATTGAAACCAATAAGATGCCCAGATTTGTTAACCACGACATTTACTGCTCCAATTGTTTGCGCGTCTGTATCAACCTCATCTAACAAAGCGATTATCTCTTGTTTAAACGGTTTGGTTACTGTTCCCCCGCCCAACTGCAAGGATCGAATTGCGTCGGTTAGCGCTTTAGCGCTCAGCGGTTCGAGAGCAATGTAAACAGCATCTACATCCATCTCCCCAAAGGCCGCGTTGTAAGCAACAGGAGAAGGCGAACCTTTATTGGGTTTCCCAAACGTTGCATAAACCTGTGACGTGCCAGTAATGGGTCGCTGAGTCATATAAAAAGACTAGTTCAATAAAATTTCGCGCAGTTCATCAACGCCGTGCATCCACTCCTCGAAGCGGTTTCAATCAGAAATGGCTGGGCTTGCCTATTAAAACCTCACGATTTAGTTAGTTTTTTGTTTGTTATAGTTCGAATATGTCAAAACAAATTCTATTAATTGGCGGGATGCCTACCGCCGGTAAATCAACAATTGCCGAAAACCTTTCCAATCATCTAAAACTGCCTTGGATTTCCACTGACCAAATAGGAGCAATACTGCGAGCAGTTGCTACCAGAGAAAAATATCCAAAACTATTTACCTGGGAAGATTATGACGGCTTTCAATATTTGAATGAATATACTCCCGATGAACTTGCAGAAAGGGAGTTCGCAAAAAGTGAGGCAGTTTGGCTAGGTGTACGAAAGTTAATAAAAGAAGATCATACATGGAACGACGGTTTTATTATTGAAGGCGATGACATACTGCCCCGTTTAGTAGCTCAAGATTTTTCCGATGTAAGCAATGTACGAGCCGTGTTCGTTGGCGATCTCGATATCGAACGTATTCGTAAAGTGGTGTTGACTAGAAACTTTGTAGGGGGCGATGCCCGTTCTTATTCGGATGATGTGAAACAAAAAGAAGTTGAATGGATCCTTAACTATGGCAAAAAATTAAAAAATCAAGCACTGAAATACACTATGCCTTGGGTTGAAGTTGACAAGAGCGAGCACGATTTGGCAAAAGTACTTTCAGCTCTAGAACTAAGCTAAAAATTATGCTCACCTAGTTTCGTGATCGTAGAAACGGATTCCTCAAAGCGGTTTCAATCCGAAATGGTTGTGCGAACCAAGGGACCTATTCCCAATGTTCATTTCTGTGATTTTTCAATGCGAAGTCAAACCCTGTTAAGAGCCCGACAAAATTTAGCTTCTTAATATTAAGAAAGCGTTAAGAGTCTCCAACGCAAGCGATATTGGTCGTATAACTCAAGTATGAGAACTGAGTTCCAGTCTGAATCGAGGAAGCATCGTGGTTGATTTACTTTTTGCAGTTGGGGCCTTCGCGTTTCTAGGAACGTGCGTATTGCTTGCGCAGGCTTGCGAAAACGTCCTGGATTCATTCACCGAAAAGCGTAAGAAGCACTAATGGATAACATCATCGGACTCATTCTCGCAGTCATCGCAATCGCTTACCTTGGGTACGCCCTTATTTTTCCGGAGCGTTTCTAATGGTCATTAACGATTGGCTGACCTTCATCACCCTCATCTCTTTGCTTGTTATTACTGCTCCTCTATTGGGCAAATATATTGCGCATATCTTTGATGACTCAGACAAAAAATCTAAAAGCTATATTGGAAGATGCGAGAATCGAATTTTTCGCTTATGTGGAATAGATGCTGGCAAAGAACAGACATGGCAGATATATGCCCGAGCAGTTCTTGCATTTAGCGCACTATCAATAGTTTTCGTTTACATAATTCAACGCGTGCAAAACCACTTACCGTTTAACCCAACGAATGCAAAAGCTGTTGACCCCTTCACGGCGTTTAATACTTCGGTAAGTTTTGTGACGAACACCAATTGGCAAAATTACTCCGGCGAATCGACCATGAGTCATTTCACGCAGATGATTGCGTTGGCCGTTCAAAACTTTGTCTCCGCAGGTGTTGGGCTCGCTGTAGCAATAGCTCTCATTCGAGGATTGGTGCGAGTTCGTTCGGGAACACTGGGCAATTTTTGGGTAGACCTCATTCGAGGAACACTTCGCTTACTCATTCCTTTAGCGTTCGTTTTTGCCATTGCCCTCGTGGGGCTAGGTGTCGTACAAAATACGCATGGAAATCGGACGTACACATCGAGCGCGAACACGTCATTCGTCGTGCCGGGCGGAATGGTCGCATCCCAAGAGGCGATCAAGGAGCTCGGTACAAATGGTGGGGGATTTTACAACGCAAACTCCGCGCATCCTTTTGAAAATCCAAATGCAGTTTCTAACTTCCTAGAGATTTACTTACTTCTTCTTATCCCATTTTCACTCCCCTTCGCATTCGGGCGTATGGCAGGCAATATTAAAGAAGGAGTGGTCGTCTTTGTCGCGATGTTTCTTCTTTGGTTTGTAAGCGCATTCGCAGTCATGCATTTTGAAGCAGGAGGAAATCCCAAGCTGACTACGGTTGGAGCAAACCAGAAACAATCTGAACAAATCATTGGTGGAAACATGGAAGGAAAAGAGGCGCGTTTTGGCAGTGCTGCCTCAGGTTTATTCGGCGCCAGCACGACAGCGACTTCCACTGGTTCAGTCAACTCGACACATGACAGTTACACCGCAGCAGGTGGGGGGATAGTCCTCGCAAACATCATGCTCGGAGAAGTATCACCGGGAGGTGTCGGCTCGGGATTATATGGAATGCTGATCTTCGCCATCCTCTCAGTGTTTATCGCCGGACTCATGGTTGGCAGAACGCCTGAATATCTAGGCAAAAAGATACAGGCAGCAGAAATGAAACTCGTGACCATCTACTTACTTATCGTTCCCTTCGTAGTGCTTCTTTTTTCTTCAATTTCTGTTTTGATGGGTAGCGCGTTAAGTTCGCGCACTAATCCGGGAAGCCACGGCCTAAGCGAAATTGTGTACGCGTTCGCATCCGCCTCAAATAACAATGGGTCAGCTTTCGGCGGATTAAACGGTGCAACAGATTGGTATAACATCACGCTGGGAATCTGCATGTTAATCGGTCGTTTCTGGCTGATCGTTGTGGTTCTTGCCATCGCCGGATCTCTCGGTGTAAAAACGCGTGTCCCTAAGAACGCAGGAACATTTCCCACGGCCAGTTCAATCTTTGCTTTCCTCTTGGTTGCAGTGGTCATCATTGTTGTGGGGTTGACCTACTTCCCAGTTCTTGCACTTGGTCCCATCGTTGAACATTTAGGGCTATGAACGGGGATATGACATGGTAAAGAAAGCAACTTCCCTATTTGATCGAGCAATTGTTCGCCGCGCTCTTGCTGACTGTGTGGTGAAATTAGCACCACAACACATGATGAAAAACCCAGTCATGTTCATCGTTGAAATTTCCAGCGTATTCACAACATTTCTTTTTGTTCGTGATTTCAATATCAACACGACACAAGAGAATGTGTTTGCTGGACTCATTGTTATTTGGCTCTGGTTTACAGTCCTGTTTGCCAACTTTGCTGAAGCCATGGCGGAAGGTCGCGGGAAAGCTCAAGCTGACACCTTGCGTGCAACGCGTCGGGATGCGGTCGCACGAAGACTTAATGGAGATCTCGTCGAGGAAATCCCTGCTGCTGAACTCCGAGTAGGTGACGAGTGTGTCGTTACGGCTGGAGAAATCATTCCGGGTGACGGCGAAGTAATTCAAGGCATTGCTAGCGTCGATGAATCTGCGATCACGGGTGAATCGGCTCCCGTCATTCGTGAATCAGGAGGAGACCGTTCAGCAGTGACGGGAGGAACGAAAGTTCTCTCCGACGAAATCATTGTGCGCATCACAGCAAAGCCAGGCGAAACCTTTATTGATCGGATGATTGCACTTGTTGAAGGTGCCGATCGTCAGAAAACTCCCAACGAGATTGCACTCAATATATTGCTCTGTGGACTCACAATTATCTTTCTCCTTGCAACAGTATCTCTTCAACCTTTTGCAATATATTCCGACGCTGAGCAAAGTCTGGTTGTTCTTGTTGCTCTTCTTGTGTGTCTTATCCCGACAACAATCGGCGGACTTCTCAGCGCAATAGGTATTGCGGGAATGGACCGCCTCGTTCAACGTAACGTATTGGCGTTAAGCGGTCGTGCTGTCGAAGCAGCAGGAGATTGCTCGACCCTTCTTCTCGACAAGACAGGGACAATCACGTTGGGAAATCGCCAAGCCGCCGCATTCCTTCCCCTTAGCGGAGTGACCGAAGAGGAGTTAGCTACCGCAGCTCAATTATCAAGCCTCGCGGATGAAACTCCTGAAGGCCGCTCTATTGTTGTTCTCGCCAAAGAGAAGTTCAACATCCGTGAACACGACATGGCATCTGCTGAGCTGATTGCGTTTACGGCACAAACGCGCATGAGTGGCGTCAACATCGATGGTCGGAAGATACGTAAGGGCGCAGCCGACTCAGTTCGAGCTTGGGTAAATGAACAAGGCGGTCCGACTCCGGTTGAGCTTACGAGCATTGTCGAATCGATATCAAAGACGGGCGGCACTCCTCTGGTCGTTGCAGAGAATGATACGGTCTTAGGGGTTGTGCATCTGAAAGATGTCGTGAAGCAAGGAATGAAAGAACGCTTCGATCAACTTCGAGCAATGGGTATTCGCACAGTCATGATTACAGGCGATAACCCTCTGACTGCAAAAGCGATTGCGAATGAAGCAGGTGTCGATGATTTTCTCGCCGAAGCTACTCCTGAAGACAAAATGGAATTAATCAAGAAGGAACAACAAGGCGGGCGTCTTGTTGCCATGACGGGTGACGGAACGAATGATGCTCCCGCACTGGCGCAAGCCGATGTGGGTGTGGCTATGAATACCGGAACTCAAGCTGCGAAAGAAGCAGGCAACATGGTTGATCTTGATTCCAATCCTACAAAGCTGATCGAGGTTGTCGAAATAGGAAAGCAGCTTCTCATCACTCGAGGTTCGCTCACCACGTTCTCCATTGCTAATGATGTTGCGAAGTATTTTGCAATTATTCCTGCCATGTTCGCGATCGTATTTCCTTCCTTGGACACTCTCAACATCATGAAGCTCACGTCACCACGAACAGCAATTGCATCAGCAGTTATTTTCAACGCACTTATTATCGTTGCGCTTATCCCACTTGCGCTTCGAGGTGTGCGTTTCGTCGCTACGGGGGCTTCCGAAGTTTTGCGTAGAAATCTGCTTATCTACGGAGTCGGTGGTCTTGTTGCTCCATTCGTTGGAATAAAGCTCATTGACATCATTATTTCAGCAATGGGATTGAGGTAAAAAATGAAACGTCAATTTCTCAGCGCACTTCGAGTTACGTTGTTTCTTATATTGGTCTGCGGAATCATTTACCCGCTAAGCGTCACAGCTGTTGGCAACCTTGTGTTTCCTCGCCAGGCACAGGGCTCACTCATTCACGATCAAGGAAAGGTCATTGGTTCATCACTCCTTGGCCAAGCTTTTGAAGGTGGCGAATGGTTTCATCCTCGCTCTTCACACGCAGGAGAAGGATATGATGCGACCGCCAGTGCAGCAAGCAACTTGGGACCTACCAATCCTGACTTTCTAGCGCTTGTGAAAGATAGGGGAGACCAATATCGCCAAGCAAATAATCTCTCAGATGATGCAGATATTCCCGTCGATGCAGTAACAAGTTCCGCTTCAGGGCTCGACCCCCACATTTCGTTGGCCAATGCCAAACTTCAGACAAGACGTGTGGCGCTCGCACGAGACGTATCAACTGACACAATTGTGCGGCTAGTAAAAAACAACACGCAGAGTCCGTATTTCAATTTACTTGGTCAAAAAACTGTGAATGTTGTCACGCTCAATCGAGACCTCGCAAATCTCACTCGTAAACCGCAATAGAGTAAAGGTATGGCTCGAGGAAAATTACGCATCTATCTTGGGGCGTCCCCTGGCGTGGGTAAAACCTATGCGATGTTAAACGAAGGATGGCGCCGAGTACAACGTGGTCATGATGTTGTTATTGGATTCGTAGAGACCCATGAGCGAGTGAACACGCAAGAACAAATCCGCGACATGGAAATCGTACCTCGAAGAAAAATTCTTTATCGCGACACTACTCTCGAAGAAATGGACGTTGACGCCATTCTCGCTCGGCAACCCGAAACTGTCCTCGTCGATGAAATGGCCCATACGAATGTGCCAGGTTCGCGAAACTCGAAACGCTGGGAAGATGTTTTTGAACTCATTGATGCAGGGATCAATGTCATATCAACTCTCAATATCCAACATCTAGAAAGCTTAAATGATGTCGTTTCACATATCACAGGCATAACGCAACGCGAAACTGTTCCCGATTTAATCATTCGTTCGGCGGACCAGATAGAACTTGTCGATATGTCACCTCAAGCATTACGAAGAAGAATGGCACATGGCAACATCTATGCGGCAGAGAAAATTGATGCAGCATTGGGAAATTTTTTCCGTGAACATAATCTTGGAGCACTACGCGAACTAGCTCTTCTTTGGGTCGCGGATCGAGTTGACGATGCCTTAAAAGATTACCGGCAAAAGTACGGAATAGATAAACGATGGGAGACTCGAGAACGAGTTTTAGTTGCTTTGAAAGGTCGAGAAGGTGAGGAAGGTCTGATTCGCCGTGCGGCGCGTATGGCAGAACGTTCGCGAGGGGAGTTAATTGCAATTCATATTTCACGCGATGATGGTTTGGCGCATTCAAGCATTGAAGTGAATAATCACCATCGCACGCTCGTCAAAGAATTAGGAGGAAGTTACGAGGAACTCTCAAGCAACGACCTTTCAAGCGCTCTCATTGCCTTTGCCAATTCGGTCAACGCAACTCAGCTTGTCTTGGGGGCAAGTCAACGCTCTCGAATCAAGAACCTCATCGCACCATCCATTATTAATGATGTTGTGAACTTGTCGGGCCATATCGATGTCCATATCGTCTCGCACGATGAAGGAAAAGAGCGGCGTTCACGCATGAGCCGTTTGCTCAGAAGCATCACTCGAGTTGATCGGTGGAGATTTTTTGGATCGGTAGCCCTTACCGCTTTGCTCCTCGGCACCATGACCCCCATATTGACTTCTCAACGAGAATCCCTTGACTATTCCAGTTGCGTACTCCTTTACCTCATTGTCACAGTTGGGATCGCGATGACTGGCGGCCTTTTCGCTGCAGGTTTATGTGCGGTGGCATCGTCGATCCTTTTGAACTATTACTTTTCTCCACCGATTCATGAGTGGACTATCGCACAAGGACAACACGTCTTCGCGTTGGTTGTATTTATGACAGTAGGTGCTCTTGTTTCTAGCTTGGTAGACACAGCCTCTCATCAGCGCGCTCATGCCCGTCGTTCACGGGCAGAAGCAGAATCGCTCGCTCGTTTCGCTGCTGTTATGGTGGGCAATGACCCGCTTGTAGAACTTTTGGGAATTGTCTGCTCCACATTTGCCGTTGACTCGGCTGCGCTCCTCACAAAAATAGGTGACATCCGTAAAGTTGACGCACATGCAGGAAAGGAAAAAATCACCGATATTCAAGATGGAGATGTCGTCGAAAGAATCAACAATTCAATGGACCTGGTTTTGCGAGGGCACTCGCTGAGTTCGGAAGACAGAACTGTACTTCATGCTTTCGCCTCTCAATTACAACTTACAATTACTGCTCGGCAAGATGCAGAAAACGCCGTTGCGCTGAGCCAAGCCAATGACTTGCGAGTAGCAATATTGCAAGCGGTGTCTCACGATCTTCGCACGCCCCTCGCATCTATCAAAGCTTCAGTTTCTAGTTTGCGTCAATCGGATGTTGAATTTTCGAACGAGGATAAGAACGAATTTCTAGCAACCATTGAAGAGGAAACAGACAGATTAAATACTCTTGTGGGAAACCTTCTCGATATGAGCCGGGTCCAGTCTCGATCTGTCGCAGTCAATATTCGTACTCTCGGAATTGATGAAGTCATAACTGCTGCATTGGCAAGCCTTGGTCCGCGCGCTCACGACGTTGAGGTAGATATCCCCGATGACTTGCCGAGTGCTCAGTTGGACGCTGCGTTATTAGAAAGAGCTATTGCCAATGTGGTCGACAATGCTGTGAAGTGGAGCGTCGGCGTTTCTAGCCCCACTATTAATGTCGGCGCAGTGGAAGGTTACATCGATATCCGAGTTGTTGATCATGGTCCAGGGATTCCATTTTCAGAACGCGACCGCGTATTCGAACCCTTTCAACGAGTCACAGATCGAAGTAATGACGTTGGAGTTGGTTTAGGGTTAGCTGTAGCGAAAGGGTTTATCGAAGCAATGAATGGTGAATTAACAATCGAAGATACTCCTGGCGGCGGCGCAACTCTTGTAGTGCGAGTTCCACAATCATGACACGTGTTCTCGTTGTTGATGATGAACCTCAAATATTGAGAGCCTTGCGCACCAATCTCAATGCTCGCCACTACGAGATCGATTGTGCGTCTAACGGAGAACAGGCACTTGCGCTCGCCGCAAAAAACCATCCTGATGTCGTTATTCTCGACTTGGGGCTCCCTGGTATTGATGGAATCGAAGTTATTCAAGGATTGCGTGGATGGAGCGAAGTCCCCATCATTGTTTTATCTGTCCGCGATAGAGAGATCGATAAGGTCGCTGCCCTCGATGCTGGTGCCGACGATTACATCACTAAACCATTTGGAATGGATGAACTTGTGGCGCGCCTTCGTGCGGCGATTCGCCGATCAAGTAAATCTGATGAAGAAGCAGTCATTACAACCCCTGATTTTGAAATCGATCTTGGCACAAAGAAAGTGACGCGGGAACGGCACGAAGTTCGCCTTACCCCAACCGAATGGAATATCGTCGAATATCTTGTACGTCATCCAGGCAAACTCATGACGCAACAGCAGCTGCTCGCGGAAGTGTGGGGGCCAGGTTACGAGAGTGAAGGAAATTACCTGCGCGTTTATATGACAGGGATTCGCAAGAAGCTTGAACCAGTTCCCACACGCCCTCGTTACTTCATCACAGAACCTGGGATGGGTTACCGGTTTGAATCGGCATCCTAATTTATTAATACAGATCGCTAAGATTGGGGCATGCCGGGTTCTTCGATTAACAAAGTCATTGTTGTTAACGAGGAATATCAAACGGGATACACCTACGAACTGTCAGCAAAAACGGGAAAGGGTTTTGACACTGAGTTTGTTCCCGACCTCACACCTGAAGAAATGCTTTCGCTCGGTATTTTTGGAGGAAATTACTTCGTCGAAATACCGAAAGAATTTCCTCACCTATGGTTTAAGAACGTAACTTTTTCGCCCGGCAAGGCAAGAAAAGAACTGAACTATTTTGGCGTGAACGCAAGTCAGTCTTTGAGCGTGTGGCAACAGAAGGGTTGGATATATCCCGAAGATCCCAAAGGATGGTTTCTCTGGTATTGCCGATACTTTATGGGTCGGCGTATACCGAGCGAAGATGAAAGACAGATCAAACGTTGGAAAAATATGAAGCGACACGTAACACAGGTAAAAAAGAACTGTGATCGCGGCAACGAATTGTGTCGTCCTCGTCAACGCCAGGCACTTTTGCATTGGGCTTATGATTCACGAAAGATCTAATTGTTCGCTTCGCGGAGATTCTTCGTTTCACTCAGAATGACGTAGCACCTCTTCTTAAATAAGTGGTGGATATTTTCTTATCATGC
>CALMUU010000096.1 GCA_937872965.1 uncultured Actinomycetes bacterium | reverse complement strand
AAACCGTAAAAGGATACGTCACCTATTTTCATTGCGTAACCTCTTCTGTACAGTCATCCTGCGTACAACGAAGGACCTCTAGCGTTCGAAGTGTCTTTGAAAGAGATTCTTCGCTTCGCTCTGAATGACGAGCGCTTCGCTCTGAATGACGCGAAGGATCAACAGTGTCAGTGGTCTTTTGATTCGAATGGGTGGAGATATGCTCAGTGAGTTTCTCGACCGACGGATTAATCCGATCCAACATAAATTGAGGAGCCATACCCAGATAAAGGCTTAGCGCCAACAAGGGAACAATACACATCAGTTCTCGCGCATTAACATCCTTCATTGTTGCGTTCTCTCCTGTAGGTTCACCTGTAAACACTCGTTGAAAAGCCCACAAGAGATAGAGCGCAGCAAAGATCACTCCTGTTGCAGCAACGACAACGTACCAACGATGTGTTGCGAAAGCTCCCAACATGGAAAGAAACTCTCCAACAAAACCTGAAAAACCAGGAAGACCAATCGATGCAAAAGTTGCGATCAAAAAGAGCCCGCCAAGAACAGGAACCGACTTCATCAATCCAGAAAAAGCAGAGATTTCTCGCGTATGACGACGATCGTAGAGCACTCCAACCAAAGCAAACAGTGCACCAGTCGTCAGGCCGTGGCTCACCATGGTAAAGACAGCACCGCTCAGGCCTTGCTGGGTAAGCGAAGCGATACCGAGAACAACGAACCCTAAGTGTGCGATCGAGGAATATGCGATGAGTCGCTTGAGGTCTGGTTGCATTGTCGCAACGATCGCTCCGTAAATAATTCCGATAACCGATACAACGAGCAAGATCCACATAAGTCGATGTGCCGCGTAGGGGAAAAAGGGAATCGCGATGCGGATAAACCCATAGGTTCCCAACTTCAAAAGAACACCCGCCAAAATGATCGATCCTGCTGTGGGTGCTTCAGTGTGTGCATCGGGCAACCATGTGTGTAGCGGAAAGAGAGGGACTTTTACAGCGAAGGCAATCGCAAAGCCTGTAAATAACCACATGGCAGTTGTGTGAGGAACCGAAACGCTGGCATATTGCATGAGCGCATCAATCGCAAAGCTCCACTGCCCTGTACTGCGCTGATACATTGAGGCGAGCGTGAGCATGGCAGCCAAAAAGAAGATTGATCCACCCATGGTAAAGAGAACAAACTTTACTGCGACACGTTTTGCATTTCCATGCCCAAAACCTGCGATCAGAAAGTACATCGGAATAAGAACAAGCTCGAAGCCGACAAAAAAGAGGAAGAGGTCACGCGCAGTAAATACCACAATGACAGACGACTGAAGAATCAGTAGCCATGCAACAAAACTTCGTTGATTATGCGTAACGGATTCCGAAATCAAAATCGCAATGGGGAAAAGAATGGCGGTTAAGACAACGAGAAAAAGACTGATTCCATCAACACCTAACGAATATGAAATTCCGAGATCCTTGATCCACACATGATGTTCAACGGCTTGATAACCCGCTTCACCGCGCTTAAACGCCACCATCAGCCATAAACCGAGTCCAAGAACTGAGCTTGTAACCACCAAACCGAGTGCACGAGCAATCCATGCTTGAGACTGAGGCAACCGGACAACGATCCCCGCCCCAACAAGAGGAATGAGGATCATCGCAGAGAGAACAGGAAAAGAAAACGTCATGATGCATTTGCTCCAAATACGGCCAAGGCAACGAGCACAAAGGTAGCTCCAGCAAAGATCACAATATAACGGCGAACAAATCCTGATTGGATACGACGCAATGATTTTCCAGATTCATTGACGGCTTTGGCGAGCGACTGCGAAGCACCGTCAACAACATGCGTATCTAAGAAGAAAGAGAGAGCATTCGCACACTTAGTTCCCGCACCCGATACCAATCTGGCCACACCTGCATTAACAAAGAATGCATTATTCGACAAAGAATATGCAGGTCGCAGTGCAAGAAGCGGATCATCATCAAGGTCACGAGGACGTTTTCTATAGACCGCAACACCAATGGCAATACCTACGATTGCGAGAGATAAAGATACCCCAGCCAAAATAATTCCTTTACTGACATCAAAAGTTGCGATGTGTACTTGGTGAGCTCCTTCGATTGCAGGTTCCAAAAAGCGTGCAAAATCTTCACGTGCTTTATAGGGAAGATTAATGATTCCCGCAATCAAAGCAAAGATGCTCAAAACCACAAGAGGAATGGTCATTGTTTTTGGAGATTCGTGAGGAACTTTTTGTGTTTCTCCATAGCGAGCCTTACCAAAGAACACCATGCGTACTTGACGTGTCATATAAAAAGCCGTCAACAATGCCGTTAATAATCCCAACGCCCACAGTGTGGTGCCAAAAATTCCTCCGCGTGCATATGCAGCACCCAAAATTTCATCCTTGCTCCAAAAACCAGCGAAAGGAAATACGCCAGCAATAGCGAGCCAACCAATAATAAATGTGAATGACGTGATAGGAAGAAGTTTTCGTAAACCTCCCATGAAACGCATATCTTGTTCATCTCCATGTTTTTCGTGAGCGACTCCGTGCATTGCATGAATGACAGAACCGGAACCAAGAAACAACAACGCTTTGAAGAATGCGTGTGTAACAACATGGAACATTGCCCCTGAATATGCACCTACACCGATTGCAAGGAAAGTGTACCCAAGCTGTGAAATAGTTGAATAAGCAAGAACGCGTTTAATGTCGTTCTGTGCGACTGCACACAAAGCTGCATAGAGTGCAGTTATTATTCCAACAATTGCAATGATATTGCTCGCAGTCACCGACGCAACACCGATCAATGGCGACATTCGTACCATGACGAATACGCCGGCTGTCACCATGGTGGCTGCATGGATCAGCGCAGATACCGGCGTTGGGCCTTCCATAGC
The DNA here is from genome assembly GCA_937872965.1 of uncultured Actinomycetes bacterium. Lineage (GTDB taxonomy): Bacteria > Actinomycetota > Acidimicrobiia > IMCC26256 > JAGPDB01 > JAGPDB01. The sequence goes on along the minus strand of CALMUU010000096.1, from coordinate 423 downwards.
GTCAGGCAGCCATATGTGAAGTGGAAACTGCGCGCTCTTACCCATTGCACCAATAAAGAGAAGAAGAACAATAGCTGTTGCTGTTCCTTGAGGAACTAATTCAATATTTCCTTGAATCTCCGAATAGGACAGCGAGCCAAGTGTAGGAGTGACAACGATAAGGAACATGGCGAGCATAAAGCCGACATCGCCGACCCTGTTAGCAATGAATGCTTTTTTACCTGCAGTTGCCGCACTCGGTTTTTCAAACCAAAAGGAAATAAGAAGGTACGAACATAGACCCACACCTTCCCAACCTAAGAAAGTGACAAGGAGATTTTCACCGAGAACAAGGGTAAGCATCGCGCCTGCGAATAAGTTGAGATACGCAAAGAATCGGGAATATCGGGGGTCGCCCTTCATATACCCAATGGAATAGATATG
>CALMUU010000095.1 GCA_937872965.1 uncultured Actinomycetes bacterium | reverse complement strand
GCAATGGCATGTTCTGAATAGTCTGTAACCTCGCACTGCGTATCGAATGCTGTATTGAGCGCTTCGAGGAATGCTGAAATTGGTCCGCCGCCAGTTCCCGTGACATCGCTCTCCACTCCATCGACAGAGATTGTGGCATTGACGGTTGTGCGACCTTTTTGTGTATTCACTTCATGGTCAACCAAGGTGATTGCAACATCGGTGCGCAAGTAAGAATTCTCAAAGGCATTCCACATCGCTGACGGTTCAATCTCTGTTCCCGAATCTTCCACGATGCTTTGGATGGAACGTGAGAATTCGATCTGAAGTTTCCGAGGAAGATCGAGTCCATGCTCGCTCTTCATGATGTAAGCAACGCCACCTTTCCCGCTTTGAGAGTTGACGCGAATCACTGCTTCATATGTGCGCCCTACATGTGCGGGGTCGATGGGGAGATAAGGGACTTCCCACTTGTCGTAGTTCTCATCCAACGCTTCGGTACCTTTTTTAATCGCATCTTGATGTGAACCCGAAAAGGCCGTATAGACAAGTTCTCCGGCATATGGGTGACGCGGATGGACGGGAATACGGTTGCAGTATTCGGCTGTGCGTCGCAACTGGTCAATATCAGAAATATCAAGCATCGGGTCGATGCCTTCCACAAATAAGTTCATTGCCAATGTGACGACATCAACATTTCCTGTGCGTTCCCCGTTTCCAAACAATGTGCCTTCAATGCGGTCTGCGCCAGCCAAAACACCAAACTCCGCTGCTGCAACTGCACATCCACGGTCATTGTGAGGGTGAAGAGAAATAATTGTTTTGTCTCGACGAGAAATATTATTCGCAAACCATTCAATCACATCACCGTAAATGTTGGGAGTGTAACATTCCACAGTTGCGGGCAAGTTAATGATGATCTTTCGTTGGTCGTTATCAGGCTCAATAATATCGGTGACTTTTTCGCAAATTTCTAAGGCGAATTCAGGTTCGGTGCCTGTAAAACTTTCCGGTGAATATTCGTAGCGGATCAACGTAGATCCCATTTCTTCTTCAAGCTTGCGACACAAGCGTGCAGCGTCGAGACCGATGTCAACAATGCCTGGCTTTTCTAAACGAAAAACGACACAGCGCTGAAGGGGAGAAGTGGAGTTGTAAAAGTGGACAATTGCTTGCTTGGAACCTTTAAGCGAATCATAAGTTCGACGGATCAAATCTTCCCGGCACTGCGTTAATACCTGAATCGTGACATCATCAGGAATGAGATCGTCCTCAATGAGTTCACGAATGAAATCAAAATCGGTTTGGCTTGCGGAAGGGAATCCGACTTCGATTTCTTTGAATCCCATTGCAACAAGGGTTTCGAACATGCGTTTTTTACGCACAGGATCCATAGGATCGATGAGCGCTTGATTTCCGTCACGTAAATCAACGGAACACCACAAAGGAGCTTTATTGAGGAACTTATCTGGCCATGTTCGCTCAGGAAAACTCAACGGCGTGAAGCGCTGGTATTTCTCGAAAGGCATTTTTTTCGGATTAGCGTTGGGAGGTGTCATGTCGGTCCTTGTTGAAATTGGTGAGAAATAAAAAACCTCCTGGACTTTTGTCAGGAGGATCGGGGCGGCGAAAGCAATGGCCGTAGGCCAGTAGGGCTTTCGCCTAAGTAAGGAGTAGCTCGAAGTGATGAGTCATTACATACATTGTATCACGGTCGCTGTTGGCTAAACAACGACTGGCTTAAAGCTCTCGCGTCTCGCTTCGAATGCCGAGATATCAGCTTCGTGCTGCAAAGTGATGCCGATGTCATCTAGGCCATTGAGTAAGCGATATTGTGAGAAACTATCCATCGGAAAAGGCTCTGCATCGATACCTTCTGTAGTGCAGGACCATGTGAGATTGACAATATCAACCGTGACCTCGATTGTTGAATTTTCTAAGGCAGCGTGCATGACTTTATCGACGTTTTCTTCGGACGCAACAATAGGCACGAGACCGAGTTTCATGCAGTTATTCTTAAAGATGTCAGCAAAGCTCGGAGCGATGATGGCTTGGAATCCGTAATCCTCTAATGCCCAAGGAGCGTGTTCGCGCGATGAACCGCAACCAAAGTTTTCACGGGCTACCAAGATATGGCCATCAGCGTAATCAGGATTATTCAAAATGAAATCAGGATCCTGGCGCCATGCGCTAAAGAGGCCTTCACCAAAACCCGTTCGTTCAATACGCTTGAGCCAGACGGCAGGAATGATTTGGTCGGTATCGACATCACTGCGATCTAAAGGTACAACGTGAGATGAAATTGTTTCTACTTGTTTCATGCCTGGATTCCGATCTGGTTGATGAGGTCTTCAGGAGAAGCCAGCGTTCCCATAATTGCAGTGGCAGCAGCAACGGCAGGGGAAACTAAATGTGTTCGTCCGCCCGGACCTTGTCGTCCTTCGAAGTTACGGTTGCTTGTCGATGCTGCGCGTTCGCCAGGTTCGAGCTTGTCTGGGTTCATCGCCAAACACATCGAGCATCCCGGTTCACGCCAATCAAATCCTGCAGCAATAAAGATTGCGTCCAGACCTTCTGCTTCGGCCTGTTCCTTTACGCGATACGATCCGGGTACAACCATTGCGCGGACTCCCGAAGCAACGCTGTGCCCTTGGGCAACAGCTGCCGCTGCTCGTAAATCTTCGATACGTGAATTGGTGCAACTCCCAATAAATACAGTTTGAACGGGAATAGATTTCATTGGAGTACCCGCAGTTAATCCCATGTATTCCAAAGATCGCACAGCTGCATCGCGAGTGCTTTCGTCAACGAAATCATCAGGCGAAGGGACCACATCATCCAAGGTCACGCTCATCGCGGGCGTTGTTCCCCACGTGACGTAAGGAGAGAGTTCGCCAGCGTCGATTACTACTTCTTTATCGAACGTAGCTCCGTCATCTGTGCGTAACTGCTTCCATGCAGCAACAGCCTTTTCGAATTCTTCACCTTTCGGCGCGTGTTCACGTCCGCGAATGTATTCGAATGTTGTTTCATCAGGTGCAACAAGGCCGGCCTT
>CALMUU010000094.1 GCA_937872965.1 uncultured Actinomycetes bacterium | reverse complement strand
TCGATTACGACTTAGGCATTGATGAGATTGTTGCACAAGGATATGACCGCGAAATTGTTACACATATAGTCCAGCTTGTAATAGCAAGTGAATTCAAACGCAAGCAAACCTGCATTGGCCCTCGCCTCACCCGACGCAATTTTGGAAAGTCGCGTCGTATTCCTATTTCAGCTCACTGGTAAACTCCAACTCTTCGTCTATTTATATTGATTCATAGTCTTTTTTGTGCCTTATTGACAAACAATAATATCGTGATACGATAATATTGTTAAACGATAAGCCTAGGGATGGGTTGGAGGAAAAATGAAGATCAAGATGTTTAGAAAAGAGTTTCCGTTAGTAGCGCTTGTGTTAGTTGTTGTTGGGTTGAGCTCAGGCATATTGGCATTTAACTACACTTCCATGGCCGTAACGGTCATAAATTCAGACGAGGCACTGAGATTTTCCTGGGATGAAGAACCCCACGTTTTGGTCATGACTGAATATCCTGCAGGTCGAACTCCAGACGGGTACGAATTCGACTATTACTTTCGGGCAATTCCCGGTCCGACTTCGTTGGCTCCATTTAATCAGATTGAAAAAACCAAGGAAATTCCCGAATCAGTTGTTTACGGTGAGACTAGGAAATCAGAGGACTGGGTCGGTTTTGTGAAAGTTGGCGACGCGTATTATAAGTATGACATGGACAAAACCTTAAAGGAAATGGAAGGCGGTGTGGATTACAGGGAAGTCAAACAAGGAAGAACGCCATGGCTCCTTTCTTATTATGGTCCGAAAATCTTGGGTAGTCTCGCACTCGCAGTCGTCTCACTCTCCATTGCGGCGGCACTTCTGGCATCATATAAGAAGGGTTATATTACAAAGCGAAATGTCTTGCTGGTAAAACTTTCCTCTGCCGCTATTGGCATTGCGTTAGTATCGTTCTTTGTCGCCAAAGGTTTACTCATCATTGGGGTCTTCGGTACATACGAATCCGGAATTCCATGGCCAGATTTGCTTGTTGGTTCGATACTGCCATCCTTATTTATTCTTGCTGCAGTTATCGGTCTTACTCACATCGTCTGTCAAAACATGCGCAGCACAATCAATATGAAAGAAGAAATCGATGCCACGGTCTGATCGTATGATTTCAGTGACGCTTGACGACATGCTCGAATCTCGAGGCATGACGATGACTGAATTGGCTGAACGCGTCGGCATTACTTTGGCGAATATGTCTATTTTGAAAACGGGCAAAGCAAAAGCGATTCGTTTCTCTACTCTTGAAGCAATTTGCGAAGAACTGAATTGTCAACCAGGCGACATTCTCAAATACGAATAGAATTATCGTTCTACTGGACCAATGTCTCTTGCGGCGGGATGTTGAGATTCGAATACGAGGTCATATAGTTCCGAATCGCCTACGAAAATCTCGTCGTATCTTTCGGATGCTGGTCGAAAGTAATCATCTACTCCTTGTACTCGAGCCGTCCTATCAAAAGAATGCATCTCATCAACATGCGCTGCAAATTGATCATCTGTTAGATCCCACGCCATGCCGACAAACTCATTGGCGAACAAAGCTCCGGTTATAGGAATACGACTTAGGCATTGATGAGATCGTTGCTCAAGGATATGACCGCGAAATCGTTACACATATAGTCCAGCTTGTAATAGCAAGTGAATTCAAACGCAAGCAAACCTGCATTGGCCCTCGCCTCACCCGACGCAATTTTGGAAAGTCGCGTCGTATTCCTATTTCAGCTCACTGGTAATTTCATGTTTTGGTATCAAATGCATTGCTTAAAGGCCTGGCAGAGTTAGCTCCACGCGTTTACTCGCAGGTTGAACTGGGACGTATCGATAAAGAGAAGTCAAAGGTCGAAAGAAGTCTGTAAATTCTTTTACATCTTGAACAATGATAAGCGGTGTGCGATCGGCAACAGAAACTTTATCGCCATGTGTGCCATACGACTCACGCAAGTCAGATGCTAAATCTATTATTCGATCAGACCCGTCGATGCCTTCCATAAACGCTTTCATTAATTCAACGTCGGATGGTCCCATTGACCATACGTCCCCACAAACATTTCCTGTGAGCAAAGCTCCTGTCATCTCAAGAGGTAGATGTGAACCGACCGATACCAGCTGAATGTCATCTAATGGAAAGGAGGGGCGATCAGAAGATTGAAAAACAAGGGGATTTCGAGAGAGATGTGCCCAATATGAACTCGTTGTTACTGCATGACTACGTAAAGTACCCGGATACTTTAGTCCTCTGGCCATATCTGTATGGAGTTCGGACAATCCATTCAGGATGTGTGTAATCGAGGGATTTTTTGATTTGCAAATGTGTATAGCCTGGCGTAGTGGATGGAGAATAATGCGATGGAGAGATCGCTAGCAGAAAAAAAGTGTACAGAGAAGCATTTCGCGAAACACGAATTGTAATGAAATCCCAGTTCAGGACAATTCGAAATATTCAATTCGCAATCGTATGTTACTGAAAGTGAAAAAAAGTAAAAAAGACCTTGTCAAAAATGCATCTTCGTCGTACCATAAGGATCTTAAAGGAATTCATTCCCTCGGCGGATCTTTTTGCACTCTGAACAGGAAAAACACCTGATTCGATCTGTAGTTTGCTATGCCTGGAATCTGCTTAATACTGCATCTTAACGCAGGAAGAAGCAAGTTTTACTTTAGGGCGGGAATCTTTCACTTCTCGTAGGAAACGTATATCAAGGAGAACCATTAAGTGGCTAAATTTACCGACAAAGAAGAAGAAGATCTCGTTCGCCTCTACCTTACAGACATTGGTCAGTACCCTCTTTTAACCAAAGAAGACGAAGTAAAGCTTGCAAAAGCAATTGAAGAAGGTGCGCAAGCTCGCGAAGCTCTCGGTGAAAAGAAACGTCTCGCAGATGTTGTCGACGACGAAGAAGTCGATGAAGACGACAACAGCGTTGCAGCAGTCGCAAAAGTGAAAGCCCAAGCAGAAAAAGCTGAAGCAGCTAAAAAACTCGCAAAGGTATCTCCAGCAGATAAGCGCAAACTCCGTCGTGTTATTCGTCACGCTGACGACGCCGAACGAAAATTTGTTCAGTGCAACCTTCGTCTTGTCGTTTCGATTGCTAAGAAATACCAAGCATCCGGCTTGCCTTTGCTCGACCTTATCCAAGAAGGCAACCTCGGCCTTATGCACGCAGTTGAAAAGTTCGACTGGCGTAAAGGTTTCAAATTCTCAACATATGCAACATGGTGGATCCGTCAAGCGATCACACGTGGAATTGCAAATACCGGCCGCACTATCCGACTCCCGGTTCATGCTGGAGACACTCTTGCACGTTTGCAAAAAGCACGCTCTCGCCTGGAACTCAAATATGGTCGTCCAGCAACTATTGCTGAGCTCGCCATTGAAGTTGAAATGCCAGAAGACAAAGTTACCGAAGCACTTCGTTTCGCTGCAGAACCACTTTCTTTGAGTGAACCTCTTCGTGAAGATGGCGACGCAGAACTTGGCGACATCGTTGAAGACCGCAGTGCTGAATCTCCTTTCGAGACTGCAGCAACAGCTCTTCTTCCTGATGAGATTGCAACATTGCTTTCTCCTCTCGATGAGCGCGAACGCG
>CALMUU010000093.1 GCA_937872965.1 uncultured Actinomycetes bacterium | reverse complement strand
AGAAGGTTCAAGACGTTTCTGGCGGGTAACGGGAGGTGCGTCCTTCATTAAGTGCGAGGTCCGTCCTCAAAAAACCTCGAAGATTTAACTGATCACTAATTTAAGGAGGACGGACCTCAACTGTCTGGCGTCGTGATTCCGGCGCAGAGGTCTCGATACAACTGAACGAACTGCTGCCACGGCGTCTTCTGTGGGGAGGGTCGCACCTTGGGCTACACGTCACAAAGGCGATCCCGTTCCCAAGGAACAACCCTAACTGCTATGCGTTTCGACGACTTTCAAGATTAATGACGTCTGAGTCTTCACTCGAATTATCGGTAGATTTCTTATCCTTTTCAGCAGCAAGCTTAGCCATAATGTATTTCTTGTTGGACTCTAAAGTGAATTGCTCGGGTGGTTCTGGGCGAGAGTATAAATACCCTTGGCCGTGAACGCATCCCAATTCCTTCAGGGCGTCACGAGCTTCTTTTGTTTCGACTCCTTCAGCCACCACTGTGAGATGCATGGAGTGCGCAAGTCCAATAAGGGCATGGACGATCGCTGTGTCATTTTCATCCGTTCCTAAGCCAGCGATGAAGCTCTTATCAATTTTGAATCCATCGATAGGAAAGCGCTTTAAATAGGTAAGCGATGCATATCCGGTGCCAAAATCATCCACACGAAGGCGGTATCCCATCGAGTGAATATCGTTAAGGATTGTGATTGCATGACGTGTGTCTCCCAATAAAACGCTTTCTGTTATCTCGAGAATCATCGAATCAGGAGCAGTTGCAGTACTGCTGCGCACGTCTTCAAGAAGATCCAAAAGGTGAGGATCACTTAATTGACGCACCGCCAAGTTGACACTCATCGTCAGAGGAAATCCATCTGATTGACAATAGATTTCTTGCCATTGTGCTAGCTGGTTAAATGCTGTTTGCGTGACCATTTTTCCAATGTCAAGAATAAGTCCGGTGTCTTCTGCTAACGGAATAAAATCATCAGGTGAAATGAGGCCGCGTGTGGGATGTTGCCATCGTACTAATGCTTCAAACCCCGAAACTTCACCCGTATCGAGACGAATGATGGGTTGGTAGAAAACTCTCATCTCGTTATTCGCAACTGCATGGTGAAGTTCATTGACAGTCTTCAATTCACGCATAACTCTTTGATGAACTTGACGATCTGCTGTTTCAATTCGATTGCGTCCCAGTTCTTTCGCTCTATACATGGCAGAGTCAGCATCTCGTAACAGAGATTGCGGGTCATGTGTTTCTCCATCGGTCAGAAGAACTCCAATACTGCAAGAAATATACGTCTCCCCGTCTTCAAGGGGAAAAGGTTTAATGACGGCATCAAGTATTTCTTGAGCAATCATGTGCGTAGCGCTTTCGGTTGTAGGAGGAGCAATGAGAACAACAAACTCATCGCCGCCAAATCGTGCTACTGTCCCGCGTTCTCCCACGACACGACGAATTCTGTGTGCAATTGTTTGGATTACTTGATCTCCCACACTATGACCGAGGGAGTCGTTGATGACTTTGAAACGATCCAAATCAATAAATAAGACGCTCAATGTTTCATGCTGTGCTTTAGCGAGCCTCAACGCTTCGTCACTTCTTTCAATGAGGTATGTGCGGTTAGCGAGACCGGTGAGCGGGTCGTGGACTGCGAGATATTGCAATCGTTCTTCCGATGTTTTGCGTTCAGAGATATCTTCGATTTGATAAACAACATAACTCGTGCCTTCCGATGTGGGCATCTCGGACACAGAAACAGAGCCCCATGAAACAGAACCTTCTTTTTCAATAAAGCGAGCATCATATTCGACACGAGTGGTCCGCCCGAAGATGCTGTTTGCCATACGCATGTGCATTTCTCGATCATCAGGATGAATGAGCCAAATCAGTTCCGTCCCTACAAGGTCTGCGGGAGACTGTGCCAACATTGCTGCAATGGCAAAGTTGGCCTTGACGATGCTTCCGTAGCTATCGACGAGAAGTAATCCTGTCGGTCCGTTTTCAAATGCAATTCTGAATCGTGCTTCACTTTCGGAAATTGCTTCCAGAGATTTTCCTTGTTCGTGCGAAAGACGGGTGTTTTCGTAGTGGCTGATAATTTGCCCTACCAGCGTGACCATGAAGAGCGATACAAAACTCAAAGCCACCAGCGGAGAGATAGTCTCAGTTCCGGGAAGTTTAAGGATGGCAAAGATGATTGCACCAAAGACAAGTGCAAAAACGCCAAGCCGAAGTTGACGATCGCTTAAAGCTGTACTGAATTTAGTTGGACGTCCATTCGTGCGTGTAGCGGCAAAGCAATAGAGGGCTGCAGCACAGAGCAATAGGAGCCGTGCAAAAGGGCGAGTTCCATTCGTATCGCGAAATTGATCCGAGATCCACATCATATCTGCACTTGCTTGAAGCACCATGCCTATGGCAATGGGAACAATCATTTTGTCCAAACGGCGGTAAAGCATCATCGAAAGAGCAAGGGATGCGAACGTAATATCTAAAACGAAAAAACTAAATTGCAGAGAAGAGTTGCTGGGGAGAAGCTGTCTATTGCTATTCATTATATGTGCGAGAAAGGCAAGGCAGAGAAAAACTAAAACGCATGTGATTGCCAGAGAGTCGAGAGCTATTCGGAGGCGTTCTACTTTACGAAGTCCGTGCATTCCCACCATGAATACACCGACTATTGCGAGAGGAATCGCAATGAGGAAAGAAGTATGCGCAATAGACCAACCATGGAGATCTGGATTTCGCTCGCTAATGATTCCGAAACCGTAAACAAATTCTCCGATAGTCCAAAAAACACATGCAATCGAGAGAAGGATCCAGCCGACTATTCGTTCTTTACGCGCAAGTCGAAGTGATCCAAAGATAGCAATAAATGCGAAACCGCCTTTAGTGAATTCAATCATTGCTGAAAACCCAATGTTTACGTTATTTGCATCATCTGAACGGAGAAATAACCAGACACCATAAATGAAGATAAGGGGAATAGTAATTGCGGGGTGGGTAACAGCCCTTGCCGCACAAAATAAAGAATGACCAAGAGTCGTGTGTTCTTGATCTTTCCCCATATTCGAATTATCACCTATTGAGATGAGAAAAAATAGCTATTTATAGACCATGTCTTAAAAATTAGTTACTAATTAGTAATATTGCGAATAGGAGTAACAAAAATGTCCGAATAGTTGCTTTCTACATATTTGCCTAGGCGCAGGATCAGCGCATCATTTCCTCTTAGAGTAGTGAGTTGGATGCCTGCAGGAAGGCCCGTTGGGTGTTCTGTAACGACGGGAATGCTCAGAGACGCGTCGCCCGCAACGTTTGACGGCATGCACAATCCGCTGTAAATGAATGGTCCCATTTGGGGATCTTTTTCAACTTCACCATGGAGGGGAGCGATATTGCCAATCGTCGGTGTAATGAGGACGTCAAAATTTTTGTACCAATCGTGTGTTGTGCGGGTAAAGGGATCAATACATTCTCGAGCTTGATTGTATTGTTCGAGAGATGTTCGCACCCCTTGCGAATAAAAGTATTGCGTTACTGGATCGCATGTATCTATGGTGAGCGTATTGTTTGCTCGTCGTTGTACTTCCGTAATGTCTAGAAAAGTATTGTACGAAATAATGTCAAGGAAGGGTTCAATGACCGAGAGGTCATCGTAGCTTTGAGGTGAGGAGACCTCAACGTGATGGCCGCTCATTTGCAGGAACTCTGCGATTTTATTTGTAGCAGCAACGATGAAAGGATCGATTTGATACAGCGATCCAAAACCATCGGTGCGTATACCGATGCGAAGATTTTGCGGCACTTGATTAATTCCCGACGCAAATTTTTGCTGGGACATGACGTCAAGTACTTGTACTAAGTCCCCGAGACGGGAAGCAATGAGACCTTTGCAAACAAGACCCGCCCATGCCTCTTCAATCACAGGTCCTAGCGAAATGAGATTTTGTGAAGGCTTATATCCGTACACTCCGCACGCGGCAGCTGGTATGCGTGCACTCCCTCCGCCATCTCCCGCAGTAGCGACACTCACCATTCCCGATGCAACAGCAGCGGCAGACCCTCCTGAGGATCCTCCGGAATTGCGAGTGGTGTCGAGAGGATTATTGCACGGCCCGTGAGCCCCGGAATTGGTGGTAACAGTAAGCCCGAGCTCAGGGTTATTCGTTTTACCTACAATGATGGCCCCCGCATTGCGAAGCAGATCAACACTTGTTGCCGTGAAGGTATCGCAATAACCTATTTCTTTGAGATGAAGGTTTCCCCACGAATTAGGTGTTCCTGCAATGGCTGAATCGAGTTCTTTAATCAGAAGAGGAACTCCCAGAAGTGAAGAGGAATGTGATGAATCGCTTTGTTGAATTTTTGCTCGCGCAATCTCTTTATCAAGAAAGTCGGGATCACTCCATATAACGGCATTTGACGACGAGTTGGCTTTTTTTATGTGTCGCGCGCACGACTCAACTGCTTCGTACAGTGAAGTACCCTCACGGTGTCGTTGGACAATGTTTTCAATGGGATCCAGGTGAGGGGGAGAAGAGGGACACATAATCGTTAGCCCTTAAGCTCATGTTCATCAACAACTGTGCAGAGCTGTGCAGTCGCTGAACGTTTAACTTTGCCCGTTTCACTGAAAGGTAGTTGATCGATCGTAGCGAGACGTAAGGGTAGGTGTGTCGATGGAACATATTCAATAAGTCTTTTACGAATGTCTTCGAGTTCTGGCAAATCAGAAGTCGAACCATGAAAACACAGCGTAACGCAGGATCCTAAATTCTTATGTGGTGTAGCGCAGACAATGAAAGCGTGCTCAGGATAAAGGTCATGCAGCTTTGCCTCGAGAGAAAGAGGATCGACTTTTATTCCACCAGAATTGATCACATCATCGTTTCGGCCAAGAACGTGTAACCGCCCATCTTGAATTTTTCCACGATCGAAAGTGCGAAACCAGCCATCAGGTGTGATGCGTGCGAGGGTTGCAGGATAATCGTGTCGATAGCCGGACATAAGAGATGTGCTGGAGAGTTCGATTATGTCATCTGAGATCCGGGCTTGCGTATTATCAAAAAGAATTCCGTCATGACAAATGCCTCCCCAGGTTTCCGTCATGCCATATGTTTGGTGAATTGCAATGCCCTGTTGAGAGCATGTGTCGATCAGCTCTGAACGAACAGCGCTTCCGCCCACGAGAACTGTTTTTAATCCAGAAAGATCGATTTTTGCATCGAGCAGTTTGTGAAGTTGAGAAGAGACAAGCGAGATAGCCGTTATGGATTCATTCTTCAGTGAATCTTCAACGCGAGTAACGTCGAAGTGCTCATGAAAAACAAGAGTTGAATCAGTAGAAAAGCATCGAGCAAAGATTGCGAGGCCTGCAATGTAATAAGGGGGAAGGCAACAGAGCCAAACATCATCCGATGATAAATCACACATTTCATAGAGTGCATCAGCTGATGCTTTCATGGAAGCAAAACTGAGCTCGACCGGCTTTGGGTCGGCGGTGGTCCCTGAGGTAAGAACTACTGCAGCCAAGTCTGGAGTTTCAACAATGGCCAGTTCGCGCCGATGGATTTCTCCGGAAGCGAGATCGTGAACATCACTTGGGTCGCACCGAATAATTGATGCGTCGATCAGGGATTGAGGGTAAGTGCTGGGAATAACTGTGATCGCATCGCCATTATTCCAGGAGGAAAAAACATTTTCGATTAATGTCGAGCCAGATGCTTTCGTCGGGTCAAAAAGAAAAGCTCTAAGATGAGAAGGCACGCTCATACGCTAGATCACAGCGCTCACGTGAACCGAAAAATCTTCAAAGAGAAAGCCTGTACTCATGAATAACAAGGACAACTCCCGAACCACAGACGAAATTAATGATTCTGGGAGGGCAATCATGCCTGCGGCAGAGTGGAAACCGGGCTCCGATGACGAATTTTCTGACATCACTTATGAATTATCGTCTTTGGACGAGCCTGTTGCTGTTGCAAAAATAACTATTTGTCGTCCGGAGGTGCGTAACGCGTTTCGTCCTCAAACTGTTCGCGAGATGATTCGAGCATTTGATATTGCACGTGACGACCCTCGTGTGGGATGCGTAATCTTGACAGGTCTCGGTTCAAAAGCATTTTGCTCGGGTGGAGATCAACGAGTTCGAAAAGATGATGGTTATGTAGGCGACGATGGCATAGGCCGCCTTAACGTACTTGATCTCCAGATTCAGATTCGCCGCATTCCTAAACCAGTGATCGCGATGGTTGCGGGATATGCAGTCGGGGGAGGGCATGTTCTTCATGTTGTGTGCGATCTCACTCTCGCAGCCGACAATGCAATATTTGGTCAAACCGGCCCGCGGGTAGGATCTTTTGACGGAGGGTATGGTGCAGGTTTGCTTGCACGTAATGTAGGACAAAAGAAGGCACGAGAAATTTGGTTCTTGTGTCGCCAATATGATGCAACCCAAGCTTTGGATATGGGACTCATTAATACGGTTGTTTCAGTAGAAGATTTAGAAATCGAAACCATGCAGTGGTGTAAAGAAATGTTGCAGCTTTCACCAATGTCTCTGCGTTTATTAAAGGCTGCGCACAATGCGGTTGATGATGGTTTGGCGGGCATCCAACAACTTGCAGGTGATGCGACACTACTGTATTACATGAATGAAGAAGCTCATGAAGGTAGAGATGCATATGTCAATAAACGAGATCCTGATTTCACAAAATTTCCTCGCCGCCCATAACGCATAAGTCTGGTTCTATGGCTACACTTTCTGACTTCTATCACGGTGCACGGCCAAAAACTTTAAGTGCTGCAGTCGCACCGGTTGCAATTGGCGCAGCCCTTGCCTATGCAGTTTCGCGAAGCAGTGAATTTGAGAATTCGAGAAATTTTAATTTGGGTGTAACTCTCATGTGTCTTGTCGTGGCAGTTGCTCTTCAGGTCGGTGTTAACTACGCAAATGATTACAGTGATGGAAAAAAGGGGACCGATGACAATCGGGTAGGACCCATGAGACTTGTCGGTTCAGGACGCGCTTCAGAGCGCTCCGTGCTGATCGCCATGTCTGTTTCGTTTTTTATTGCCGGAATTGCTGGTATATATGTTGCTAGCCAATCATCATGGTGGCTGATTCTTGTGGGAGCGGCATGTATCGCTCTCGCATGGTTTTATACAGGAGGCAAGCATCCTTATGGGTATATAGGTCTTGGAGAGCTAGCGGTCTTTGTCTGCTTTGGACAAGTTGCCACGGTGGGAACGTTCTATGCGAATACTCATATATTCACCTATGAAGCAATGATAGCTGGATGTATTCCCGGCTTGTATTCGGTCGCTATTTTGTTGGCTAACAATATAAGAGACATACAAACAGATAGACAAAGTGGTAAAAAAACTTTTGCGACACGTGTAGGAGAGAGGAACGCATGCCATATATTTGCAGGCGCTTTTATTCTTATTGCATGTGCGATTCTAGGGTTAGGATTCTCGTTTCCATTAGTTTTTCTTGTACTCCTTGTTATGGCTTTTGATTTTCATCTCGTGCGAAAAATGTATGCAGCGCGAATGCCACCTCAGTTCATTTCTATTCTTGTAGAAACATCAAGGGCAAATCTTGCTTCTGCCATGCTTATTGCAGCTTTACTTTTCTTGGGGGCAGCGTAAGCCATGCATAGTATTCAGCAACTCCGATGGCGTGATGTTCTCAACGACGTTTTGTTTTCGAGTGATCTTTCTTTTGAATGGATCAAGCTTTCGTTTGAGCAAGGATTTCAGACATATGATCGAGACGGACTCTATGTAACAGGTGCACATGGCATTGCAGAGGTATCGCCCTTGCCTGGCTATTTTGATCGTGAAATCGAATGTCTTCTTGCAGGCATCGATACGGTTTCACACCCTTGGCCGAACAAACAGCGTGAAGAGGTTGACTTTAATAGCTTGGTCTCGAATGATTATGACCTTATTCCAGAAGTGCTTGATCGATACTCGAGCGTAAAAGTAAAAGTGCATACAGTAGGAGATTGTGCGCGTGTAAAAAAAGTCAGAGATCTTTGCGGACCGACCAAAAAAATCAGGATTGATTGCAACGGTCGCTTTAATGTTGCTGAAGCACAAGAGATTCTCAAAGAACTTCAATCTGTAGGTCTTGAATTAATCGAGCAACCATGTCGATCAAATGTAGAGAATGCAGAATTGAGAAGAGAAATAGACATACCTCTCGCGATTGATGAAACAGCTCGTACTCATAAAGAGGTAGCCGAAGCGATAGAGCTTGATGCAGCCGATGTTTTGGTGATCAAAATCCAGACAAGTGGTGGCCTACACAGGGCAATAGAATTAGTCGATCAATGGGGTGGCGATGTCATTGTGGGTCATATGATGGAAACGCAAGTAGGTATTGATGTCGGTATGCGTCTCGCTCAATCATTAGATGAACAGAAATATGCCAATGGTCTTGCAGGGCCGCGTTTAGAGAACGTTATTCGCGAACCACTCAATATATAAGGACAATATGCGAGGTGTTGCGAATGGAACACGGTGGGCAGCGTCGACGACACGATGATGGCTAAAAGGAGTCTGCTTTTTATATCGCATTGCGAGGGAACAATAGCGAACATCGCGTACACCTGTTATATAGAGTACGGGAATGCGTAATTCACTTAATCTCTCTTCGTAATGGGGCATGGAGCCTAGGCCCAGTATGCGAAGTTGATCGGCAAGAATTTGGTTATCTGGAATACGTGATGATTCGAGAACGCTGCGTTCGTTTGCATCAAGAGGATCAAAAAGCTCATTGGTGTCGAATTTCTTCAGCATCTCTTCTCTGTTGCCGAGAACTTCTTGCGCGCGAATTTCGTCTCGGATCCGACGTTGTTCGCTTTGTGTATCTGTGAGTCCTGCGTGCGCAGAAATCAGAATGAGTCCTGAGAATTTATCGGGATGTAAGAGGGCTGCTCCTAATGCAACTCGACCTCCTAATGAATACCCAATAGCAATCGAACCTGTCTCAATGGAGTCACTAATATTCTCGATAGTTGCACCCCATGATTGCGCAGGGATGATGTCGATACAGGACGCGTCTTGCGCAGCATCTAACCTGGAATACATGGCAGAATGCAATGCAAAGCCAGGAAGAAATATGCGCGACACGGAAGATATTGTCTCATGAATCCCAACGTGTTTGCCTCTTATGCTTTATTTTCTCGCTTGGCGTCGTTTGGAGTAACTCATGCAGTGATTTCACCTGGCTCTCGCTCCACGCCTGTGGCCTATGTCGCACATGAACTTTTTGACACTACCGTCGTTATCGATGAGCGTGATGCTGGTTTTGTTGCACTAGGTATTGCTGAGTCAACAGGATGTATACCTGTTGTTATCACTACATCGGGCTCTGCTCCTACTCATTTATATCCGAGTATCGCTGAAGCTTTTCACTCTAATGTTGGCATGATTGTCATTACTGCTGATCGTCCTCACGAGGTGCGCGGACGTGGTGCGCCACAAACTATTGATCAGATCAATATGTTCTCGATGAGTGTCCGTTTCTTTCATGACACATTGTGTCCTCATGACGAAGATTCAGATATTTATTGGCATGAACGAGCTGATGAACTTTTTTCTCATGCTTCGGGCGTTGGCTCGGTTGCTGGTCCTGTTCATCTCAATATGGGAATACGTGAACCACTCGTACCCGATGGTGATGAGAAACAAAAGTATGAATCTCAGAGCGTCATTCATGCTTCTGGTAGCCCACAACCCGATGTTCGCCACGGTGTTTTCGGTTTTTCATCTTCCGCAACTTCTGAACGGATCTTTCTTTCAGCTATTCGTGATCTTATCGCAGGCGCTCAGAAAGGCATTGTTACGATTGGTCGTAACTCAGGTCTGAGTCCGGCAGACATGGCGACTCTCAACGAAGTTGTCTCCTGGCCAGTATTGGCAGATATTACAAGCAATGTTCGTTGCTGTGAAAACACCATTTCTGCTTACGACACTGTTGTGAGACGCGGTGATGCAAAACAATTTCTTCCCGATGTTGTTCTCCAATTTGGAGACCCCTTAACATCGAAACTTTTCAATGAGTTTTTATCACCCGCAACTGTTGTTTCACTTAGGTCCTATGACGATCATCGCAATGCTTATGGAAATGCTTCCCATTTCATTACACTTTCTGAACCGAGCATGTGTTTTGATGAACTTCGAACAATTAACTACCAACAGACCCCACAATTTACAGATGAGTGGCGCGAGGCTCATCGACAGTCAATTGATGTTATTGCTCAAACAGCGGTAAGTGCCAGCGATTCTGAACCGGCTTTCTTTCTGAAGTTAGGAAAGATATTTACTGAATGTAAAGATGAAATTTCGGTGTTAGTGGCGTCCTCAATGCCTATTCGTTACGCCGAGTGGTTGTGGGTCAGGCCCGCAGAGTCGGTGCGTGTGTATTCTCATCGTGGTGCGAATGGAATCGATGGAATGATTTCCTCGACATATGGAATTGCCCATGGATCGCAGGTTCCGACATTGTGTGTGGTGGGCGATGTTGCTTTTGCTCATGACATTGGATTTTTATCTCACTGTGCACAGCTGACGAAAGAGAAAAATGCATGTGTTGTATTCTTCGTTATCGATAACGGGGGAGGAGCCATTTTTCGTCATCTTCCTCAAGCTGGGAATGCAACAATGGCTGATTCATACGAAGAAATTATGCAGACACCACCAGGAATCGATATTGAGGCTCTCAGTAGGGCGTGTGGAGCAG
>CALMUU010000092.1 GCA_937872965.1 uncultured Actinomycetes bacterium | reverse complement strand
CACGAAAATACTTTCTGTCTCTCCCCTCGGTTGTCCTACACGCAAAGCGATAGTCCTTCAGCCGGTTTCGGTCAACCGAAAAATGAGCGACTCCATCTTGTGACTTCTGATCAGATTTTCTCGCCTACGACGATTGCACTCCAAGTAGGTATGACGGCATTTGCCGTGAGACTCACAGAGTTAGGATTGCTTCCCCCATCTCCATTGCACTTTTTTCTTTCGATCGAAGAATTCAATGCTCATGTACCTGGGCAAGAAGATGCACTTTTTGTTGCCGCTGTGGAGTATCAGCGCCAAGTATTTCTTGCAGCAAGACAGTACGCAGATGCATGTGTAGACAACGGGTTGTATCCCCTCTTTGGCAAACAAGAAGTAACGGAAGATCTTCTTGCTTTATGGGATCATCGCTTGACTCTTCTGGAACAGTACTGCCGCGATTGGGATGTTTCCAAGTTAGGTAATGATTGTGAATGGGCTGCGAAAGCACTTTATATTTCATCGATGCGAGAACAAAGTGGTAATCCTGGTTGGGATGAATCGGGGCATGTGACAGATGAAGAAGTTGCTGCATGTAAAGAATTAACAAACTTTGTTCCAATCTCGGCTGAGGCCGTGGCATTCCAAGAAACCTTTGGGGATTGGGAGAGAAGTCTCACGGAAGAATTCTCCGTTCCACGCGCAGCCTTCCGCGCATATGTTCTCGCCGCAACCGAGGATTGCAGAGATACCGTGAGGGTAAGAGTGGATTGGGAAACCATTTCCGTAAAGCCACTCGGCCTCGGAGACACTTCCTTTTTCCCTTTGACTACACCCTTTCATGGGGCAAAGGAATTGCCGCCGGTTTTACCCCGTACAGGAAACACGCCCATTCGAAATGTTGCAGAACTAGTCGTTGCATCTCAGCTCGAGTCACTGGGACTAACTTCTCCTCAGCGCGTACTAACAAATGCCGCGGGAATAGCAGCTCGATAAAGACAACAGCGCGGTGCCCCATTGCTGTTTAGCATCAAGAAGCCAATGTACCCGAGAATATTTGCCACGCGAGCAAGGATTTTGCAACGAAGCTCAAGACAATATAGGTCTTCTCTCCTCTTAGATAGTTGGCCCACTTCCCTTTTGCTTTGTACTGCTTGTACTGAACAAGAGCAAAACAATTAAAAAAGATAAAAAGCGATACCACTATCCCGTATACAAAACCTGGAGGCGAAGCTCCTGACGGGCCACTTGGAGAAAGCAACTGTACAACAACGATTATCCAAGGAATTATTCCCGCGATACAGCCAAAAATGAATGGCAACCATTGTCCGTCACCTGGTTGTGTGTACTTTTCTTGAAGCCAACCGAACAATATCATCGAAACATTGACTCCGAATATTGCAAGCAGAGCCGCATACTCGCTGATTCCATTTAGTTGTGTAATCAAAATGATCATGATTGACGAACTTAAGGAATATTCAACCCAGCGAAAGATGTTGCGATTATGCATTAACCCGTTCTCATATTTCGGAAAAACATTTTTCATTGAGACGAGTAAATGAAAGAAAGCAGACAGTCCAAGAAAAACAGCAATCGAATAGCTGACGTTATTGTTGAAAAGCGTAACTGCATCTGCGAAGGTTGTTCCCGGAGGTCCGGTCATATACGTCGCAGTAACTGGCAACGAGAAATCGTTTGAAAGTGCCACGATGGCAATTAATGATGCTAGGTGTAATATTCCTGCTGCAATATTCCATTTTCTCAATGGCATAATTTGTTCTTTCGTCAGTTGATCCATGCCGAAAGGTTAACACTCCAATAGCAGATACCAATCGAATCGAAAAAGAATGAACCTCAAAGAGATTCGTCCTTTAGTTAAAGTCCCGGCGGCGAGTTACACTCCAAGGAGGGTACCCCCAGCGCCATCGGCACTGGTTCTTTTCATTTGAAGTGTTGCGGAATAGCAACAGGTGTGACTCAAGTCGTTCACCACTAGAGACCTATACATTACCTCAAAAGAGAAATGGACCTCTTTTGAGAGGTCGGGGCTTCTATCCCTTCCATTTTAGTCAGTTTGACTCAAAAGCTATGGTGTTAAAAACTAAGGTGATAGCTACCCTTTAAGCAAGGTCGGTACCGGCTAAATGACCCCCAAGATAATACCCGTCACCACCGCCTATGCCTATGCGCCCATATGAAGGAGAAGCAACTTGGGCAACTGGGGCATTTACACATGTAGAAAGTCTTTCCGTTAAATCTGGATCACCTACTTCAGCTTCGATTCTGTCCAACAGGGTACGTTGACCTGATCGGCCCCCTCTGCACGGCTCTCTCAGATCGTAACCTGCCTGATCAAGAAATTCTTCGAATTCTGCAAGATTTTCTGGATCAGACAAACCTTCTATATCAAGGATCTCAGCAGCAGCTGAGGGATCCCATGAAGGTTGGGATTTCCATTCAGTAGGCTTTTTACCCTCCCATAATCTTCTGAGAAAATCTACTCGAGTGTTTCCTGAACTGTACCTGGGAATAAGATCGAACTTCAAAAGAAATTCGTCGAGCTCGGGATTATTAACACGAAATAGCCTATCGACTAGTTCTTCAGGCAAATAGCATTCACCTATATCTTGCGACCTGAAGTTGGGACCCCATGTCGCTACAGGTTTACCAACATTTACACGGTGTATCCATTCTTGGTGATATCCATGATTAACCGACAGTTTCCCATTTCGACCTTTTCTGGGATCATCTGGTCGGTCGTTATCCCAATGGCGGCGAATTCCCATACGCCTCAACATTTCTTCAAAGCTAATCTTACGATTCACATATTGAGAGGCATACAGCGTGTCTTGAGCTCGTTGATTAATGTTGCGACGTGGGTGATGCATCGTACCTCCATGTTCGATGTTAAAACAGAAAAGTCATTCTAACGCTTCATGATCAAACGCACAAAACAGCCCCGACCATTACTGATCGGGGCTGTAACTTAAAAACCCAGCAGAAGTCCGGGTCCCAGGGGGTAACCCCCAAGCACTTTTCCGCCTGACTGTCTTCACTTCTGTATTCAGTGCGAACAGGTGTTATACAAGCCGCGCACCACCGGAGACTTTTACGTTGCTTCTCATAGATTCTTCGCTTCGCGGAGATTCTTCGGACTTCGTCCTCTGAATGACAGTAAAGCTAAGAAAGTATGAGTCTTAGCAACTCACGCGAACACAAACATCTTTGGGCATTTTAGAAAGATCCTTCGCTTCGCTCTGGATGACTGGCAAAAGATACCAGTCGCTTAAGAACATCACTGCCACACTTCGCAGCCGCAACCTCATCGACTATAAGGGGCCTTACTGTGTTAACCACATGAGACATCTCGTCTTACAGGAGTAATTACGAAAAATGAGCAAATAAAAAAATGGCCTGCATATACAATAATTTCAATGCGGTGTTTCATGCCCGGTCATATGTCAAATAATCCTGGCCTCATTCATTAGAATATCGAGGTTAATAACTCTATAGACAGAAAAGAAATCCATGGGTTACGTATCTCATAAACTAAAAAATTCAGTTGAAGGCGCGCTTGCTGGTGGCGGCGATCCAGCTTCTTCTCCATTGTACGTGTTCGGGCCCTTTTTAAAGCTCGTCGTTGCTGCTGGATTGCTAAAAGTAACATTTGGCGCATCCATCTGGATGGTCATTTTTACCATCACGTTTGTTTCACTGATGTACAGATCAGTGATGAAATGGATCACTGACGGTTCAGGTGGTTCAGGATTATCCGAAGAAGAATTCGGTAGCTGGGCGGTGAAGATCACTGCTGGCATAACCTTTGTTGAATACACTCTGACTTTTTTAGTCTCGATGGCAGCATTGGTCACATTCGCTTCCGACCGCATTCCAGAATTTAACGATACGACATTTCTACTTCAAAACCGTACTTACTTAGCCATTGTTGTAAGCGTATTTACTGCATGGCTCGTAAACAGAGGTCCAAAAACAGCAGCCAAAGCTTTTGGCCCTGCTACTGCAAGCATTCTGATTTTGCTTTGGATCATGATCGTAACGGTGATCGTTCAAAGAGGTTTTGAACTGCCAGGTTTTAATCTTGATGCTTTTAATGGCAATAACATCGGAACAACTTTTGGAGGTTATGCGCGAATATTGGCGGTCATGACTGGTGTAGAAGTTTTCGCAAATCTCGTTGCAGCATATGACGGTCCTGCAAAAGCGAGAAGCAACAAAGCGTTTGAGAGCTTAATGATAATAATGGTTACAACAGGAATGACAATGCTTATTGTTGGACCTGCCATCCGCGACTTATCAGACGTTCGAAACGAAGAAGTATCGGTATTCACGCAAACAATGGATGCATTGTTGCCAAGCTGGCTTTCAGCGGCAGGTACTCTTGCCGGAATTGCAGTTTTGTTGTCTGCCAGTGCGTCAAGCGCTTTAGGATTACAAAACCTATTCGTTGGTCTAAAACTTCGACACTACGTGCCTTCTTTCCTGGGAAAAATCAATAAGTTTGGCGTAGCCGGACGTCCTGTTTGGATCGAGGCCGGGATCGCTTCGTTAGCATTCATTGTTTTTGGTACAAGCGAGGAAACCTACTTAGCTTTATATGCTGCTGGAGTGTTTATTCTCCTTTCAATGACAGGCTGGGCTGCGACAAAACGGCTCTTCAGATTCCAAAAAAAGGAATCCTCTTTTCATAATATCGCTGTTCTAATAGGAACCATCATTGCTTCGATCCTTACCACTGGGGCCACTTTTATCATTTTCTACGAACGTTTTACCGAAGGTGCGTGGACGTATTTCCTTTTTATTCCAATGCTCTTCGTGATGTTTTCTACATTCCGCCATTTGTTGGGCGCTCCAACCGAAGCTGAAGCCCAAAGCGCAAAGACTTTAGCGGCAAACGTCATAACCGACGCCGACTCCATGCTCTGGAATCAAAACTCTGAATATTTGATCAATAATATTGTCGCTCCGATTGACGCTACTAATAACTCAATTCGATCCGCAGCTGTGGCAAAAGAGATCGCACATAAATTCAATGCCAAACTACACTTCGTTACAACTCTAAGTCACGACAAACCCGCTTTCAAGGAATTGGATTTGAAAGACACGACCGGCAAAGATTATGAAATTAAAATTCTTCCACCTGCTGGCAGCGTTGAGGCAGCAGTTCATAAGTTTGCCGACAAAAACAAAGCAGACCTAATCGTAATAGCGACTAGAGGAAAGGGAAAGACGGCGAACATTGTTTCAAGATCTGTAACTTCTGGAATTATGGAAGAGACGGACTGCCCCGTCTTAGTGATCCCGCCTAAATTCAAGAACACTGAAGGAATGCACGCGCCGAAAACGTTATTGGTAGCACTCGACGGTTCGAGACCATCAGAACGGGCGCTTTCATTTGCCGCAAATGCAGCTCGAACATTTGAAGCCAAAATCGTTTTACTTAGTGTCCCTACCACCCACAACGAAGTTCAATCCTTTACCGATTATTTGACAACTGTTAAGGAATTCATGGAAGAACAAGGTCTTGAAGTTGAGATAATCGTTGACGGAGTCGAACCGATTGCATCGATTCCAATTCTTGCAAAAGACTGTAATGCAGACATGATCTTTATGACTACGCGAGGTCGTTCTGGTTTTGAAAAGATAATTGTTGGATCTATAACCGATCAAGTTGTTCGCTCTAGTGAAGTTCCAGTTTTCGTCGTTCCAATGATTGAGGACTAACTAGTTCTTTATATTTTGCACACGGTCTATTTCAAACTGAATGAAGTTGAAGTCAGACCCTGCCCACCAAGTCTCTAAATCGCGAATTAATCCTGTGGCGATCAGTAAGCCGACCAGCACAAGCATGAAACCAATGCCGCGTCGGAACAATCCATCACTATTTGACACCCAAGACAATTTCTGAATTACCCTCTGCCCTCCTAATGCAATTAGTCCGAGGATGAAAACCAAACCAAGATCATAAACAACAATATTTAAAAGCCCAACTGCAAAATTTGATGGCAAAACGGTTGCAAGAATGATTCCATATGTTGGTGAACAACTGGAGAATATAGGACCCAATGAAACGCCCAGCAATATGTTTCTTAGTATCCCCTTCTTTTGAATACTCTTGTTTTGAAGCTCGTGTGATTTCTCTACAAAACCGAATTTTATTGATACATAATCCCATAATTTTGGGTAGGCCATAGACAAACCAACAACAGAAATTAGAACTCCTGAAATTTTAAGCCAGAAATCGTCATCTACCCCTAAAAAAATGGTACTCACTTTTAAAAGCAAGGTAAAGGCAATAATGGATAAACCAACACTCGCAATAATTGTTGATGGTGTACGCCATGACTTTTCAATTGCTGATCCGCCAAGAACAACCGGCAATAAGGGCAGAACACACGGCGAAGCTACCGTTAACATCCCAGCGAAAAAAGAGAGTAGTAGATATTCCATTTGAGAAAGCCTCGTCTTCCTATTGTCAGGAATCAGTCGCAGCTATACTGCAGTTTTCAGAATATCGCTTAGTGAAAAACTATCGTTCCAGAGATCTATCTTGTTTCCAGAGTTGTCGACTTGAACCATCGTATATTGTGAACGGACACCGTACTTCTTCTTTAGATCATCTTCACTGTCATAATCTACTTTCAATATTCTTGTGCCGTCAGGAATATCAGAGAGATTTGAATTTATATCTTTTTCTATAGATCTACAAGTAGGGCACCAATCCGCATGGAAAAACAAAATGATTCTATCTCCGGAGCTAGCACTAGTAACCAGTTCTTCTGTGTAGTCTTCGAAGATTCCCGCCGAAGCTGCGGGTTCACCGGTATCAACTGGTTCTTTATCAGTTTTTTTATCCTGTGAAGTTTCTGTGGAACTCTTTTTTGATTCAGAATCAGATTTAGAATTACTAGAACAACCAGACAAGCTAGCCACCAAAAGCAGGCAAGACAAAGTAAGTACAGCCAGAAATACCGTATTCTTGTTTTTCATATCAGCTCCATTCAAGACCATTCACAATTCTACGCTGCTCGATCTCTTTTTGGATGCCAATATACATACGAATAATGAGCCCGAACCGTTGATTTCCTCATCCATACAGTGCTGGGGCACCCTAATAGAGAATATATACCTTATCTAACGCTATTTATAAACAAAACGAGATTTTTTGAGAGCAGCATCCTACACCGCCAAAGTTTTGGGTCCTAGGGGTTACCCTCCCCCAGTAACATCGGCGCTGGCTGTCTTCACTTGAACTGTTCGACAATGGGAACAGGTGTTACCTTAAACCGCACATCACTGGAGATCCTTAACGTTGCATTCCCCGAGAGATCTCATCTTGGAACAAGTTTCTATAGCGCGATGCTTTCAGCGTTTATCTTTTCCTTATTTGTGAATTTTAAAGTTTCACTCTCCGTAAGAGCTGTGCGTTAAAAGCAACGATAACTGTCGACGCACTCATTAAGACCGCGCCGATTGCCGGTGAAAGCGAAAGCCCTGCAAAAGCGAAAAGCCCTGCAGCTAACGGAATGGCTACAAGGTTATACCCTGCTCCCCAAGTTAGATTTTGAATCATCTTTCTATACGATGCACGAGATAACTTGATTGCGCTAATGACGCTGTTTGGATCTGATGAAGCCAGAACAACTCCCGCCGATTCAATAGCGACATCTGTTCCAGCACCAATTGCAATTCCAACATCAGCTCTAGCTAAAGCCGGCGCATCGTTAACTCCATCGCCGACCATTGCCACACTTCGATTTTGACTTTGCAACTCGGCCACTATCCTGTCTTTGTCTTCAGGTAGAACTTCAGAGAATATCTCATCTATTCCGAGTTCTTTTCCAACAGCTTGGGCGACTTGATCGGCATCTCCAGTTACCATCGCAGTTTTTACTCCCATTTTCTTCAACCGTGAAATTGCTTTTACAGACTCTGGCCTAACTTCGTCTTCTAGTGCAATCGCACCTTTCACTTTTGAATTTGAAACCGCATACAGAATCGATGAACCCCGTTGTTTCCATTCCGAAACTTTCTCTGCTAATTCGCTTGGAACATCTGTTTCAAGGTCTCGAAGTAGCGCGGGCCCACCTATTGAGTATTTTTGACCTTCCACATCTGCCTCTACTCCTCGTCCTGGAATACTCCGAAAGTTTGCAGCATGAGCAAGTTTTGAAATCTGCTGTTCATTTGCATAATTAACTACAGCTTTGGCGAGTGGATGCTCACTATCTGCTTCGACGGAGGCAGCAATTCCAATAAACTCATTTCGATCAATTCCAATAGTTGCTAAATCAACAACCACATGCTGACCCTTTGTTAATGTACCCGTTTTGTCAAATAATACTGTATCGATTGTTCGCATCTTTTCTAGTGCCATACGATCTTTAACAAGGATGCCTACACGTGCAGCCATTCCAGTTGAAACAGAAATAGTCAATGGAATAGCAAGCCCCAATGCATGAGGACACGCGATAATGAGAACAGTCACCATGTTCTCTATGCCTTGCTCAGAATTTCCAATTGCCGACCATATGACTATGGTGAGAAATCCAGACAATATTGCAACATAAAACAGCAATGCCGCGAAACGATCAGCAAGCGCTTGAGCTTTAGATCGAGAATTCTGTGCTTCTTCAACCAATCTAGAAATACCGGCAAGCGCCGTGTCATCGCCGATTGCATTTACGCGAAGCCTAATCGCGGAATCGGTCACTACAGTTCCTGCAACCACCTTATCGCCTATATTTTTTTGTACTGTCTTTGATTCCCCCGTCAACATCGATTCATCGAGTTCGGCTACACCTTCTGCTATACGGCCATCAGCGGGAATCCTTCCTCCTGCTCGAACGAGTACCACGTCATCCAATTTAAGTTCAGAAATTGAAATTGTTGAAACTTCTTCACCGACGACTAGCTCGGCATCTTCTGGTAATAATTTCGCCAAAACTCCCAATGCATCTTGAGTCTGACCAACAGCTCGCATTTCTATCCAGTGACCCAAAAGCATGATTGTTACTAGAGTTGCGAGTTCAAACCATAAATCTACATTGATAAAATTTAAAGTCGTGGCTATAGATGAAACCAACGCAACTGTTAGGCCCATCGAGATAAGCAACATCATGCCAGGTTTCTTAGCCTTAATTTCTGAAAGCCCGGATTCTAAAAAGACGCGTCCACCATAAAGAAATGTAGCTAGACCAAAAACAGGGGCAACCCAATGTGAGAAAACAAATGAGGGGGCTTCATAGCCAAATAGATTTTGCAACATATGACTATAAAAGACGGTAGGTATAGTCAATGCGAGAGATATCCAGAATTTATTTCTAAACATCGCCGCATGATCTCTGTGGCCGCCATGACCTTCATGGCCATGCCCACCAGTTGCTGGAGCGCAACAATCTACATGTTCGTGTTGTTTGTGCTCTTCCATGCCTTCTATATGAGTAGCATCAGCATGCTCGGCTAGTTCATGTTTCATGTTATTTTTCACCATTTAGTGTCTTGATTTTGTCGTTATATTCTTCTGTCGTGATTTCATCCTTAGCGTAACGCTCGGCAACAATTGCCTTTGCGTCCTTTGCGTGATCTTGAACCGGATTACTCATGGCTCCACTAGACCTATTTGAAGAAAGATACACTGCAATTGAAATTGCGAGCACAATAAGGACTGGAATTATCCACATCCACCACATTGAGCCCCATCCTCCATCTGAGTGGTCCATTCCTCCCATTGAGCCTCCGTGATTATCGTAATCAAATATTAAACTGCTTAAATAGTTCATTTTGTTCCTTTACTTAACTTTGAATTCCATTGACATTCCATTTTCGAGATGTTCAGAAATGTGACAGTGAAGCATCCATTCTCCAGGATTGTCCATCACGGCCAATATTTCGTATTTTTTTCCGCTAGGAATTGTAATTGTGTCTTTCCATTCAATCTTTGAATTTGATTTTCCATCAATCTTCAAAATGGCGAAACGCTGACCATGAATATGAATGGGATGTTGCATGGGATGTATTGAATTTGCATCGTTGTCGATATTGATGCGAACTACGTCACCGCGTTTGAAATTCCATTTTATGTCTTCGTTGATATTTCCAGTTTTTGTGTCTTGTATTTTCCATTTCACGTCTTTGGCTGTTTCATTCATTTCGCTGTCAATCCATTCGATACCAGACAGATCAGAATCGATCGTATTTCCTGAGCCATCCATCATCGTGCCATCTGGCATCATGTGATCTCCGGAACCCATAGAATGGTCCATTCCATCCATCATTGAATCCATGTCCATGTCCATTGTGAGCTTTAGGTTCTTCGTGTCTGAAACGTTTTGATCCAAGATACCTATTTCGTCGATAACATCTTGGTTGGTTCGAAGGTTCAAATATTCAGATTTAGCTATAGAGTCGATTGCATTTTGTGAAACCGTTACGCTTCCCAATTTCGAATTGACTCCAGGCGCATCGTTCATGATTGATACTTCACCTGGGGTTTCGAATAGAACATCTACGACACTTCTTTCGCCTGGACTCAATGTAATTGCATCTTCCATGGTTTCTATACCGACACGTCCATTGTCGCTTCCGACAACTTTCATTTTCGTTCCGTCGATTGCAAATCTGAAGGGTCTTGCGTTTGAAGTATTGACTACGAAATATCTTTGCACTGAATTTAATGGCACTTTTTGATTCCAATTTGTTTCGCCATTTAGCAATTCCATGTTGCCATAGCGTCCCATAAGAACAAGATCCGCTCCATCCTTTTTAAATGGTCTGAGTTCATTGGTTTCCTCATCGATGAGTACATCGCTGAGGACAAGTTCAGATTCTCCATCTACTTTTGGCCAGTAATCGCTAGATTTTGGTTCAACGATTATCGCACCGTATAGTCCAGCGCCTTGTTGATAGTCCTCACGGACGTGTGGATGGTACCAATATATTCCTGGATCAGGAAATGACCATTCATATTTAAATGAAACGCCTATTTGAACTACTTCTTGTGAAAGTTCGGGTGTTCCATCCATTTTTACATCTTGTCGTAGACCATGTGCATGAACTGTCGATTCCATATTTATAGAATTAGTGAAATTTACGCTGACTTTGTCTCCCTGAGTAACTCGAAAAGTCGGCCCTGGAATAGATCCGTTGTATGCAAGCATTGTTTGTTCATGACCGGTAAGTTTTGATTTAACAAACGCAGCGGTCAAATCATACGAATCGCCGTTTTCAAGTTTCACTTCGTCTGCTGGTTTTGCAGACGCTAAATCTGATGGAATTTTGTAGCTGAGAAGATTTTTTGATCCAGAATCTCGATTCAGAACATTGATGCCCACCAGCACAATGGCTAAGAACGCAATAAGCGTTATAAGAACTACATTCCTATACCGTGCATATGTTGGCATATAATTGACAGGCTTTGCACTCATTTTCTCCACTTTCGCAATGATTTAGATTACTTTTCTCGAAACCATTTGTTAACAACAGCTTTGGGGGCTTTCTATGTTGTCGGTGTTTGTGTCAGAGTGTTCGTGGTTGCATCCACAGCTATGGTCAGTCGGGCTTTGGACCTCAGGAGATTTACTTTCGCTTTGACAGCAACTTCCGGAACTTTCTGTTGGCTTTGAATCTTTGACTTTATTAAATAGTTTCATGTTCTTACCTTTCGTATTTGAATCAGTTATGTTCTAAAAAATCTTTTTATTGCTTTGGAGGCTTCATCGATTTTTGCGTCACTTTCTTTCCCGCCCTTTTTTGCGGCTTCAACAAGACAATGGTGCATATGGTCATCCAATAAGGCAAACGCCACTGACTCGAGCGCTTTGGTAGTCGAAGCCACTTGGGTCAATATGTCTATACAGTAGGTGTCTTCATCAACTAGCCGCTGAAGTCCCCTGACTTGCCCTTCTATCCTTCTGAGCCTTTTTACGATATCTGCCTTTTGATCAACATAACCATGTTGATACTCGTTAACTTTGATACTCTTTGTCATAGGCAATAGCCTATACCCCTTTGGGGTATGTTTCATGTTTATCGAGAACTTTATTTGAGGAGGATTAAGTTGGATCCCAACAGTGACAAAAATCTCGATAAAGCCGATAGCTTGACACTGTTTGGAGCTGTTTCTTTGGGTACGGCTGTAATGATTGGTGCTGGCATATTCGCTATTACTGGCCAAGCAGCTTCACTTGCTGGACCTTGGTTCCCTCTTGCTTTCTTAGGCGCTGCAATTGTTGTTGCATTTAGTGCGTACACATACGTAAAACTATCCAATGCGTTTCCTTCGTCCGGTGGAATAGCGATGTTTCTCAAGGAACAATACGGTTTAGGTGCAATTACCGGGATATTTTCGATGTTTATGTATGTTTCAATGGTTGTAAATGAAAGTTTGGTTTCACGGACTTTTGGATCTTACTTATTGCAAATAATTCCTCTAAAACCTTTATCTTTTTGGGTCCCTGCGTTAGGCGTCACGCTGCTGGCAATCGCATTTTTAGTAAATATAACAAGTAATAAAGTAATACAATCGACCGAAGGAATATTGGCAGGTGTAAAAATCCTAGGTTTGTTAATTTTTGCAATTGCTGGTATCTGGCTTATGAGCTACTCGAATCTTATTAATAAATCGAATGAAACTTCGTTTACTTTTTCTTTCGAAGGATTCTTAGCTGCAGTTGCTCTATGTGTACTTGCATATAAAGGATTCACTACCATTACAAATAGCGGCGGCGAAATTGTTGAACCTAAGAAAAATACTGGTAGGGCAATAATAATTGCGATTGGCATCTGCTTTATAACTTATACACTTATCGCTTTGGCTGTTGCAGGTAATCTAAGTTTGAAAAAAATCATTTCAGCCCAAGATTTTGCATTAGCAGAAGCAGCACGACCAGCGTTTGGTAATTTTGGAATTTGGTTTACTGTAATTATTGCTATTGTGGCAACTTCTTCTGGCGTTATCGCCAGCGTGTTTGCAGCGTCGCGCATGTTGGCCATGTTGACAAAAATGAAAGAAGTTCCTCGTAAAGATATTGACATGTTTGATGACCTTCGAACGCAAACATTGATATACACAATTGCGATCGCCATGCTACTCACAATATTCTTTGATTTGAGAAGAATTGCAGCACTCGGGGCTATCTTTTATTTGATTATGGACATCGCAATACATTGGGGTTTAATCCATAAATTGAAAGGCAAAGTGAAATTCAATAAATATATTGTTTGGTTTGCAATTATTCTCGACTCGATAATTCTCGTTGCTTTTATTTGGGTAAAAACCAAATCTGATATTTTCATTATTTATACTTCTCTAATTGGAATCGCTGTAATCGTTATAGCCGAAATACTATTTATGCGATCGCACACAGATTCAGACGGCAAGATGCACATGGAGATGGATAATTAGAAACCTGACAGAAGTCCGGGTCCCAGGCGAGTGGTACAGCACCATGGGATTACCCGCTGGAAAAAGACAATAAAAAAGGACCAACCTCATAGAGATTGGTCCTTGTAACTAAAAACCCGGCGGCGTCCTACTCTCCCAGGGGGTAACCCCCCAAGTACCATCGGCGCTGGCTGTCTTCACTTCTGTGTTCGGAATGGGAACAGGTGTTACCCAACCGCTATCACCACCGGAGACTTTTACGTTGCATTTCATAGATTCTTCGCTTCGCGGAGATTCTTCGGACTTCGTCCTCTGAATGACAGTAAAGCTAAGAAAATATGAGTCTTAGCAACTCAATAGCGAACACAAACATCTTTGGGCATTTTAGAAAAAACTCAAGTCCTCGACCGATTAGTACCAGTCAGCTGAGAACATCACTGTTCTTACACTTCTGGCCTATCAACCTCATCGTCTATAAGGGGTCTTACTGTGTTAACCACATGAGAGATCTCATCTTGGAACAAGTTTCACGCTTAGATGCTTTCAGCGTTTATCTTTTCCGTGGGTCGCTAAACAGCCATGCCCTTGGCAGGACAACTGTCACACGAGAGCCACGTCCATTCCGGTCCTCTCGTACTAGGAATAGATTTCCTCAAATCTCTTGCGCCCACACCGGATAGGGACCGAACTGTCTCGCGACGTTCTGAACCCAGCTCGCGTACCGCTTTAATGGGCGAACAGCCCAACCCTTGGGACCTGCTTCAGCCCCAGGATGCGATGAGCCGACATCGAGGTGCCAAACCTTCCCGTCGATATGGACTCTTGGGGAAGATTAGCCTGTTATCCCCGGGGTACCTTTTATCCGTTGAGCGACGGCGCTTCCACACGCAACCGCCGGATCACTATGCCCAGCTTTCGCTCCTGCTCGACTTGTAGGTCTCGCAGTCAAGCTCCCTTTTGCCATTGCACTCGACGCCTGATTGCCAACCAGGCTGAGGGAACCTTTGGGCGCCTCCGTTACTCTTTAGGAGGCGACCGCCCCAGTCAAACTACCCACCTGACGCTGTCCCAAACCCCGATCTAGGGGTTGTGGTGAGAGGTCCCGGTACAAACAGGGTGGTATTTCAAGGTTGACTCCACGAAAGCTAACGCCCTCGCTTCAAAGTCTCCCACCTATCCTACACAGTCTGTACCAAAACCCAACATCAAGTTGCAGTAAAGGTGCACGGGGTCTTCCCGTCCTGGTGCGGGTAACGAGCATCTTTACTCGTATTGCAATTTCGCCGAGTCTCCGGTTGAGACAGTAGCCAAGTCGTTACGCCATTCGTGCAGGTCGGAACTTACCCGACAAGGAATTTCGCTACCTTAGGCAATTTTGTTACTACCAAAATCAGAAAAAGATTTCAGCGACTCTCACATTTCTGGAGAGTTCTGCATGTCGCCATGCAGTTCGGACTATATCTTCACGACATCGTCTGCGTTATGGATGTTTTTTATCTCTAGAGGTAAAAACTATCCACAACGTTGATGTTTTGTGTTCAACGTTTAGTCTCTGAGGATTCTTCAATCTTAAAGATCGAAGTCTTTCCTGCTGATTGTCCGCACTAGATAGATTTTCACTGCTTTCAAAATTGAGATCCTTCGCTTTGCTCAGGATGACAAAAAGAAAACGAGTACTACTAGATACTCGGATGTTCCAGCATTTGGTTGAATTTTTTAACAGCCATAAAGTTAACCGTTATAGTTACGGCCGCCATTCACTGGGGCTTAGGTTCAAAGCTTCGCCATAAAGACTAACCTCTCCCCGTGACCTTCCAGCATTGGGCAGGCGTCAGTGCATATACATCGCCTTGCGGCTTAGCATGCACCTGTGTTTTTGGTAAACAGTCGCTTGGCTCTAGTCACTGCGGCCTCCTCAAGCGCGGGACGCGAAGTCCTTTACTCTATCGAGGCCCCCCTTATCCCGAAGTTACGGGGGCATTTTGCCGAGTTCCTTAACCAGAGTTATCTCGCTCTCCTTAGTATTCTCTACTTATCCACCTGTGTCGGTTTGGGGTACGGGCACCATATGAACTCACCGCTAGGCTTTTCTTGGCAGCATAGGATCAGTCACTTCGACAAAAAAGTCTCGGCATCGTATCTCAGGATTAATGTGCAACGGATTTTCCTATCACACTCCCTACGTACTTACCCCAGGATAACCATCACCTGGGATGACCTACCTTCCTGCGTCCCCCTACGGTTACCATGCATCAGATGGGTCGTTTCGCTCCGAAGAGCAGCCACTTAGCAATCTAATTTAGGTTGGGCGCGAATATGGTGGTACTGGAATATCAACCAGTTGTGCATCGACTACGCCTTTCGGCCTCGCCTTAGCTCCCGACTAACCCTGGGCGGATGAACCTTGCCCAGGAACCCTTGGATATTCGGAGGAAGGGTTCCTCCCCCTTCGTTCGCTACTCATGCCAGCATTCTCACTCGAGTCCGCTCCAGCCATCGTTATCAATGACCTTCACAGCCGAACTCGACGCTCCCCTACCCATCACATAAATGTAATGACGAATCTTCGGTTTTATGCTTGAGCCCCGTTACATTGTCCGCGCAAGAACACTCGACCAGTGAGCTATTACGCACTCTTTTAAGGATGGCTGCTTCTGAGCCAACCTCCTGGCTGTCTAGGCATTCTCACATCGTTTACCACTGAGCATAAAATTTGGGACCTTAGATGTCGTTCTGGGCTGTTTCCCTCTCGACCATGAAGCTTAGCCCCCATGGTCTCACTGCCATATTCTGGAGTATCGGCATTCGGAGTTTGGCTGGTGTCGGTAAGCTTGTAGGCCCCCTAAACCATCCAGTAGCTCTACCTCCGATACTGAACATATGACGCTGCACCTAAATGCATTTCGGGGAGAACCAGCTATCACCGGGTTTGATTGGCCTTTCACCCCTATCCACAGCTCATCCCCTCTAATTGCAACTAGAGTGGGTTCGGCCCTCCACGAAGTCTTACCTCCGCTTCAGCCTGGCCATGGATAGATCACCCGGCTTCGGGTCTACCGCCTGCGACTATATTTTCGCCCTATTCAGACTCGCTTTCGCTTCGGCTCCCCCTCTCGGGTTAACCTTGCCACAAACGGTAACTCGCTGGCTCATTCTTCAAAAGGCACGCTATCGAGAGGCATGATAAATCATGCCCGACTCTTTAACGGATTGTAAATCAACGGTTTCAGGTTCTATTTCACTCCCCTCTCGGGGTTCTTTTCACCCTTCCCTCACGGTACTTGTACACTATCGGTCGCTAGATTGTATTTAGCCTTACGAGGTGGTCCTCGCAGATTCACACGGGCCTTCTCGGGTCCCGTGCTACTCGGGTGCTTAGTTCAGAGGGATATACATTTCACATACGGGACCATTACCCTCTGCGGTGAGCCTTTCCAGAACTCTTCTGTTATGCATATCTTTTGTAACTCTGTGAACAATCAGGCGCTTGTTCGGACTAAGTCCCACAACCCCAATGATGCATCGCCGCCAGGCTGTATCACACCATAGGTTTAGGCTCATCCCTCTTCGCTCGCCGCTACTAGGGGAATCGCAATTGCTTTCTTTTCCTTGGGGTACTGAGATGTTTCAATTCGCCCAGTTCCCTTGGACGTACCTATAGCCTTTCGGTTTTCAGTACGCCATGATGACGGTTTAACGTCATCAGGTTTTCCTATTCGGAGATCCTCGAGTTATAACGCTTGGTAGACAACTCCTCGAGGCTTATCGCAGTCACCCACGCCCTTCATCGGCATCTAGCGCCAAGGCATCCGCCGTTGACTCTTTGTAGCTTGAGTATATATTTCCAAAAT
>CALMUU010000091.1 GCA_937872965.1 uncultured Actinomycetes bacterium | reverse complement strand
CCAAAATTTCTTGTGCGCGGTACGCTTCCTCGTCGGTATCACCAACGCGAATTTCCGCACCTTCGCCATTCAAGACTTTGACATCAAGACACAGCGACTGCATTTCCTTAATGAGAACCTTAAAGCTCTCCGGAATACCAGGCTCAGGAATATTCTCACCCTTGACGATTGCTTCGTACACTTTCACGCGTCCGAGAACATCGTCAGATTTAATAGTAAGAATTTCTTGCAGAGCATAAGCAGCACCGTACGCTTCAAGCGCCCATACTTCCATTTCTCCAAAACGTTGTCCACCAAACTGTGCTTTACCACCGAGTGGTTGTTGAGTAATCATGGAGTAAGGTCCCGTTGATCGAGCGTGAATCTTGTCATCAACCATGTGGCTTAACTTCAAGACATACATCACACCGACAGACGTAGGGTTATCAAATCGTTCACCTGTGCGACCGTCATACAACCATGCTTTACCATCGGGACCAACAAGATGTTCACCGTGTTGACCATCAGGTCGCATACTGTCGTACAACTTCTTGATAGTAAGTTCACCACGAGCTGAATCTTCGTCATCCCAATGCGCACCGTCAAAAACGGGTGTCGAAACGTAGGTTGCAGGGTTTGCATTTGGACGAGTCTTACGTAAGTGCTTCTCTCGCGCTCTCGTTTCTGCCCAACCGTGCAATGCAACGTAACCAAGGTGACATTCAAGCACCTGACCGATGTTCATTCGAGAAGGAACACCAAGTGGGTTCAACACGATGTCAACAGATGTTCCGTCTGCCAAGAAAGGCATGTCGCCTTCAGGAAGAATCTTTGCGATGATACCTTTATTACCGTGACGTCCAGCAAGCTTATCGCCAACTTGAATCTTTCGACGTTGTGCAACATACACACGTACGAGTTGATTAACACCCGGAGGAAGTTCATCACCGTTTTCGCGGCTAAAGACTTTAACATCAATAACTTTTCCAGTTTCACCGTGAGGAACCTTCAATGATGTATCTCGCACTTCACGAGCCTTTTCACCAAAGATTGCGCGGAGCAATCGTTCTTCAGGAGTAAGTTCAGTTTCACCCTTAGGCGTCACTTTTCCAACAAGAATGTCGCCAGCAGTTACTTCCGCGCCGACGCGGACAATTCCACGTTCGTCGAGGTCACGCATAACGTCATCAGCCAGGTTAGGGATATCACGGGTGATTTCTTCTGAACCAAGCTTCGTATCACGAGCATCGATTTCATGCTCATCAATGTGGATAGATGTAAGAACATCATCACGAACAAGTCGCTCATTAAGAACAATCGCGTCCTCAAAGTTACAACCATTCCAAATCATGAATGCAACAACCAGGTTTTTACCGAGTGCCAATTCGCCCTGATCAGTCGATGAACCGTCGGCTAAGACTTGACCCTTTTTAATAGTCTGACCGATTTCAACAATCGGCTTTTGATTAATACATGTACCTTGGTTGGAACGACGGAACTTAAACAACTGGTGGGTCTTACGACCAGCCGTTGCATAATCAATACTGATCAAAGAACCCGAAACATCAATAACGTTACCGTCATCTTCTGCCAAGAGAACATCGCCGGCATCTTGTGCACAACGACCTTCAATACCAGTTCCCACAATCGGAGCATCCGCTTGCACGAGTGGAACAGCTTGACGTTGCATGTTGGCACCCATGAGTGCACGGTTTGCATCATCGTGTTCAAGGAAAGGAATCAGTGCTGTAGCAATCGATACCATCTGGCGAGGAGAAACATCCATGTACTCCACTTCTTCAGGTGGAATATATGCGATTTCACCACGACCGGCACGCACCAGCACACGCTCGTCGATCAGCTTGTTGCCTTCGCCGATGCCCGCGTTTGCCTGAGCAATCACGTAACGATCTTCATCGTCTGCGCTGAGGTAATCGATGTGATTTGTAATAACACCGTTCTTTACACGACGATAGGGAGATTCGATGAAACCAAAGGAATTGATTCGAGCAAATGATGCAAGATAACCAATCAGACCAATGTTGGGACCTTCCGGAGTTTCAATCGGGCACATACGGCCATAGTGAGATGAGTGAACGTCTCGAACTTCGAAACCTGCACGTTCACGAGAAAGTCCGCCAGGTCCAAGTGCAGAAAGACGACGCTTGTGTGTCAAACCCGAAATAGGGTTGGTCTGGTCCATGAACTGTGAAAGTTGTGACGAACCAAAGAACTCTTTGATCGCGGCAACAACAGGTCGGATGTTAATAAGTGTTTGTGGAGTGATCGCTTCAGAATCTTGTGTGGTCATGCGCTCACGGACAACACGTTCCATACGAGAAAGACCCACACGAACTTGGTTCATGATGAGTTCGCCAACGGAACGAACACGACGGTTACCGAAGTGGTCGATATCATCGGGAAAATAACCAGGGTGCTTAGGATCTGCAGGCATCTCATTTGCATGAAGACGCACGAGATAAGAAATAGTCGCAAGAATGTCGGCTTTAGTCAGCGTGTACTCCTCGTAACCTTCAGCAGGTTCCGCAACTGGTTCTTCAAGCCCAAGCTTCTTAATATTAAGAGCACGGTACTCGTCACCAAGTTTTTTGGAAACCTTGTGACGTCCTACACGCGCCATGTCGTAACGCTTTGAATTGAAAAACAAAGCGTCAATAAGATTCTTCGAACCTTCCACTGTTGGTGGTTCACCCGGACGAAGTTTCTTGTAGAGATCGATGAATGCTTCATCGAGAGTTTCAGTGTGGTCTTTTGCCAGCGTATTAAGAATCACTTCATAAGGTTGCTTAGTAATAGGATCAACAAAGAGGTTTGCCAACTCTTCATCAGTTTCACCGAAACCAAGTGCTTTTAAGAACGTAGTAACAGGAGTTTTACGCTTGCGGTCAACGCGTACGTGCGCAACGCCCTTCTTATCTACTTCGAATTCAAGCCATGCACCACGACTAGGAATAATCTTTGCATCAAATACAATGTTGTCCGGGTTTGTTTTGTCAACGTGCATGCCAAAATACACACCAGGAGAACGAACGAGCTGTGAAACAACAATGCGCTCCGTTCCGTTGACAATGAAAGTTCCGCGCGGAGTCATCATAGGGAAGTCACCCATGAACACTGTTTGTTCTTTAATTTCACCTGTACCTGCGTTGAGGAAGCGCGCGGTGACGAACAACGGACGCGCATACGTCATGTCACGTTCACGACATTCGTCTTCAGTGTACTTCGGTGGATCAAAAACATGATCGGAGAGTTCAAGACGAAGTTGTCCAGAGAAATCTTCGATGGGAGAAATGTCTCGAAGCACTTGACCAACACCGTGATCGATGAACCATCGATAACTTTCTGTTTGAATGTCTAAGAGATTCGGGAGGGGAAGAACTTCCTCTAGTTGGGAAAATGAATAACGTTCACGAGTGGATAAACCTGGCAAAATGTGACTCCTTGGCCGTTCGCGTTGTAAATAATGGTGACCTCTGTAGACGACAAATCAACACAATCGTTACAACAATAAAAACAAAAAACCGTGCACAATAATATGCAGAGTTGTTAATTTATGTGTTTTAAAAAGTGGGACTGGCGACAGGGGTTACAGACATCGTACTTCGTACGTGCCTAGCTGGGCAAACGCAGCGAGCTGGCTGGCTAGCATAACGTCACCGAGGATGTGAACATCTTCGAGGAGTTACTCCGAGTCTAATAGTCCGTTCTGCGAAAAATGGGCTATTTGACTGGGATGCGTAAGTAACGAATAGGGATTCATTAGGGGACGAACGGCGTGCTGCAGATTCGTACCATTTGGGGAGGGTCGCCCCTTGGAAAACGTAGAAGAAATCTCTTGTGAGATTCTCTATCTTCTCCGCTTTTCCAAGGGACAACCCTAAATTCCTACTACTTCAGTTCTACTGATGCTCCAGCAGCTTCGAGTGCTTCTTTTGCCTTGTTTGCATCTTCTGGCTTTGCGCCTTCGAGAACTGGCTTTGGAGCAGCTTCAACCAAGTCTTTTGCTTCTTTCAAGCCAAGACCAGTGATCGTGCGAACTTCCTTGATAACAGCAATCTTGTTGCCGCCGGCTTCAGTCAAGACAACATCGAAGCTGTCTTTCTCTTCTGCAGCAGCGCCGCCGCCGTCACCAGCTGCAGGTGCAGCCATAACTGCAGCAGGAGCAGCAGCAGTAACGTCGAAACGCTCTTCGAATGCTTTTAAGAACTCTGAGAGTTCAAGAACTGTCATCTTCTCAAATGTTTCGAGGAGATCATCTTTTGTTGGGGTAGCCATTGTGTTGTTTCCTTTCGGGACGATTTTTCAATCGATCTTGTTTTACATGTTGTTAGGGTTGGTCTTATGTCATCCTGAACGAAGTGAAGGATCTCACGTTCGGAGTGTTCTTCGGAGAGATTCTTCGTTTCACTCAGAATGACAGTGTCGTTTAAGCAGCTTCGTCGCTTTGCTTCTTGTCTGCTAGAGCTTTGAATGCGTAGGCAGCATTGCGTGTAAATGCTTGGAAGAGGCCAGCCGACTTGGTAAGTGGGCTTTGGATCGTTCCTGCGACTTGCGCAAGAAGAACTTCGCGTGCAGGAAGTTTCGCTAACGCGATGATTCCGTCAGCGGTAATTACAGAATCACCAAGGACTCCACCTTTAAGAACAAGGTCTTTGTTGGTGTCTGAAAAGGTTTTAAGGGCTTTGGCGGCAGCTGCGGCATCGGTCTTTGCAAAGGCAACGCCGACTGGGCCCGTAAGAGTATCTTCCAGCGCATAGCCTGATGCGGTAGCGGCAAGACGGACAAGAGTGTTCTTGTATACCTTGTATTGAGTGTCTTTAGTGCGAAGTTCGGTACGGAGTTCTGCCAGTTGAGCAACAGTTAAACCACGGTATTCGGTAAATACGGCTGCTTGGCTAGAACTAAATAGCTCTTTAATTTCGTTAACGACCGCTACCTTGTCTTCACGAGGGTATTTGGCGCTGCGTCGCAATGTTGCGTTATCGGTTGTGGTCATTTATAACCTTCTCACTTTGGGGAGGGTCCGACCTTGGAAAACGTAGAAGAAATCTCTTGTGAGATTCTCGGTCCTCTTCGTTTTTCCAAGATCAGACCCTAAGAGCTGGAGACAGAAAGAAGCGCAAGTAAAAGAAGAGAGAAGAAGGCAAAAAGCCTTGCATTCACACCTCTTTTGGCTGGACTGGCTACAAGTCGTTCCCTTTTTGGGGAGGGCCGCACCTCCTTACAGGAGGAACAACCCTAACTAGGATCAGTTCAATTACCGCTTACGCGACCAAATGTCTTTGGTATAGAAGATACATTCTACGCTGCGACCCCGTGTTCGAAGCAAATCGACAAGGATCTCT
>CALMUU010000090.1 GCA_937872965.1 uncultured Actinomycetes bacterium | reverse complement strand
TGGCCTTTGATGGAACCATCTGGGAAATAAATAAAACAGCAATGATGACCCTCATCTCGACGGCCATTTGTCTGGGGCTTTTTGTTGTCGGTGGACGTAAAAAAGCTCTTGTTCCTACAGGAATACAAAACGTGGCTGAGGTCAGTTACGAATTTATCGATAAAGGCATCGCTTCAGAAGTCATTGGACATGATGGACACAAGTGGACCCCATTTTTGGGAACAATCTTTTTTTGGTTGTTCTTTATCAACATCTGGTCGACGATTCCTTTCATCCAATACCCAGCGTCGAGCCGAATAGCTATACCTCTCATTCTTTGTCTTGTTTCGTATTTTGCTTTCGTCGTTGTTGGCTTCGTCAAGCAAGGCCCCCTCTACATTTTCAAAGCTATATTTCCACCTGGTGTTCCCATAGCTCTCTATATCTTGGTGACTCCCATTGAATTTATTTCTAAGTTCGTTGTGCGCCCCATCTCGTTGGCTGTTCGACTCTTTGCCAATATGTTCGCGGGTCACATTCTGCTTACTCTTTTTGCTCTCATGGTTGCAGCACTTGTCGAAATGAACAGCGGCTGGTATCAAGCTCCTATTGCGATCCTTCCTTTCTTAGGTTTGATCTTCATGACGGCATTTGAGTTACTTGTTGCATTTCTTCAGGCATATATTTTCACAACTCTTACTGCGGTATACATCGCAGAGTCCTCTTCGGAGGAACACTAATTCTTAATAATAAGTAACAACTATAGGGTTGTTCCTTGGACGAAGTACAAGGTGCGACCCTCCCCGATAAGACGGGGGCTGATTGAAAGGAAAAACATGCGAAACCTTGTTCTCGCAGTACAAGAAGCAGGCGAGCTCAAAGATGGTCTTAAAGCCATTGGATTCGGTCTTGCTGCAATCGGACCAGGAGCCGGTATCGGTATCCTCGTTGGAAATGCTGTTCAAGCAATGGCGCGTCAACCTGAAATGGCCGGTAACGTTCGAACAACGATGTTCCTCGGTATCGCGTTCGCTGAAGCGCTCGCGCTTTTCGGTTTCGCTCTGTACTTCATTTAGTCAATCCGTGCGAGTGTAAAAGCTCGTGCATAAAGTTCAAGGAGAACGGATGCGTTACATACGCTTAAGCCTCGTAGCACTAGTCCTTACATCGGGATTCTTAGCTGTTCCTACTGCTGCATATGCATCAGAAGGTGGAGAGACAACAACGTGTTTGAAAGAGATAGCAACTGAAGCAAGCAGTGGCGAACTCAAAGAAGGCTCTGCTGAGTTTGACGAGAAAGTCACTAACTGTTTTAGTGCTCCCAGTCCGGTAGTTCCTGCATGGAATGAAGTGCTCTGGGGTGGTCTTGCATTCGCTATCGTTGCAGCGGGACTCATCAAGTTTGGTTTCCCTGCTGTTAAGAAGGGGCTGACTGCTCGCGAGGATAAAATTCGCGAAGATCTCTCTTCCGCAGAAAACTCTAAGCAAGATGCAGCAGCCAAAGCAGCCGAGTATGACGGAAAGCTCAAAGATGCTCGCACGGAAGCAACCCGCATTATCGAAGAAGCCAAAGGTCAAGCAGTTGACGTTAAAGCGGGTCTCGTTGCTAAAGCTGAAGAGGAAGCAGCATCGATTCGCGCGAAGGCACTCACTGATGCAGAAGCAATAGCATCTCGTGCCCTCAGCGACATCCAAGATCAAGTAGCAGAACTCTCTGTTGATTTGGCAGAAAAAGTTGTGAAGTCCAACATGGATAAAAAATCTCAACTAGCTCTCGTCAATTCATTCATTGCAGATCTTGCCAAGACGCCAAAGAACTAACGGTTAAGAAAGAGGAATGAGACATCATGAGTGAACGAACGCAAGTATATGCGCAGTCTCTTGTTGATATTGCTCGTGTCGAAAATCGTCTAGCCGATGTCGAAGACGAACTTTTTGCTTTCGCGCAAGCCGTGCAAGGAAATGATGATCTTCGAATGGTTCTCACCGATCCCAACATCGCTGCAGAAGAACGCGTAGGTGTAACCGACCAACTTCTGGAAGGTAAGGCGCTGAGTACAACGAAAGCGATCATTGCTCTTATCGTTATGGCAGAACATGCCGGAGATCTGAGCGAAATAGTTGATGCATTTATTGCGCGCTCTGCACACATTCGCGAAAAGGAAACAGCAGAAATACGAACCGCTGTAGAACTCGATGACGAAACCCTCGACAAGTTAGTCAAAGCACTGAGTAAAGCGACAGGTAAATCACTCGACGTGAAAGTCATCCTTGATGAAAACGTTATTGGTGGAATCGTCGCAAAAATCGGTGACGAAGTAATCGACGGAACGCTGCGTAGTCGGCTTTCCAAGTTAAAGGAGACAATTGATGGCTGAATTGACCATCAACCCCACGGACATCGCGAAGGCGATAGCTGACAAGGTTAAAACTTTTGATCCCCAAATTTCTCAGGCACGCGTTGGTCGTGTCTTGGAAGTGGGAGACGGTATTGCTCGTATTGCAGGGCTACCTCACAGCTCTGTAAATGAAATTCTCGAGTTTCAATCAGGTGTGCTCGGCCTTGCTTTGAACTTGG
Source organism: uncultured Actinomycetes bacterium (assembly GCA_937872965.1). Taxonomy (GTDB): domain Bacteria; phylum Actinomycetota; class Acidimicrobiia; order IMCC26256; family JAGPDB01; genus JAGPDB01. The sequence continues at coordinate 393 of CALMUU010000090.1, read as the reverse complement.
ATGAAGAATCCATTGGTGCTGTTGTTCTTGGTGAAGCAAGCTCTATTGAGGAAGGTCACAGCGTTAAAGCAACGGGTCGTATCCTTTCTGTTCCCGTTGGTGACAGTCTTCTTGGGCGTGTTGTTAATGCGCTCGGCGACCCAATCGATGGCAAAGGCCCACTTGGGGACACAACGGATCGTCGTCTCGAAGTTCAGGCCCCCGGAATTGTGGGTCGAAAGCCCGTCCACGAACCACTTCAAACCGGCATCAAAGCTATTGATGCAATGACGCCTGTTGGTCGCGGTCAACGTCAGCTCATCATTGGCGACCGCAAAACAGGAAAAACAACAGTTGCTATTGACACCATCCTGAACCAAAAGGGAACAGGCGTGAAATGCATCTACGTTGCTA
>CALMUU010000089.1 GCA_937872965.1 uncultured Actinomycetes bacterium | reverse complement strand
GAGACGCAGTGGCGCTCGAACACCTCACGGCGATGAAACGTGCCGGTGCAGATCTGATCCTCACCTATCTCGCAAAAGAAGTAGCACCCCTTCTCTCCTAAATTCCTCGCGTTGGGCTAAATTTTCCGCAATAGAGATGAAAATTTAGCCCAACGCTTAGTGTTTTTTAGCGGGCGAGCCATTCATCGCGTGTGAGTCGAAAGTAGTGTCCGAAATCTGTCTCGCAACGCGCAACAGGTTCGCGTTCTTTGTCGCGATGATAGATAAAGCCTGCCCGTAGAGCTACGGATGCGCTGGGAAGGTTCGCTTTATCGCATCCAATTTCAATGGCAGGTGTATCGGTTTGCTTAAATGTAACGTCAACTAAAGCATTGACGCAGCGTGTCATGATTCCTCGACCATTAAACTCTTGAGCCAACCAATAGCCGATTTCCAGAATTGTTTTTGTTTCTTCGCGCTTCATGAGACCTATTGCGCCGCAGAGTGATCCCCGACAAAAGATATCCCAATTCACTTCTTCGTCATTTTCTTTTTTCATAGGAGACTCGCTGTAGTGTGCGACAGAGCTTTCATCTGGAGCATTTTCCGCCCAGGGCAACCATGCAGAAAGGTGTTCTCGATTACTTACAACAATGCGCGAAAATTCATCAAACGATTCCGAAGATTTCCCGCGAAGTACTAGTTCGTCGTCGACAACTATTTCGTTAGGAAGATGAGAGACTTGTGTGGACATCTATAAAGAATACGACAGTTGATTCACTCAATCGCTGTATTTTTTATGCGTTGGAGGGATTTTCTCTCTCCAGAGAGAGAAAATCCCTCCAACGCGAGATGTAAGACTATTTTTTGTTGTCTTTGTCAATGGCCCAGATCATGTAGTGCCAGAAGGTGTCGATCGGAGTGACGTAGTACTTTCCTTTTTCTTTGATGGTGGTGACACCAAATTCAGGAAGTTCTCTCAGATCCTTATCTGAATAACATTGTTTATCATCAATATTTTCTCGATGAATTTTGTATGTGTAATTAGCGTCATTTTCAATCGGACTTCCGTACTTGTCCGTAACCTTTGAACCCAATGCATCGGTATACGGGTAATTGCCGTCATAATCTTCATCGTCGTAATCGTAGGTACTCACATCATTGCCTGATATGTCGTATACAACTGACTTGTCTTTACCGCGCCAAGGCAAGGGATGGTAAATACTTGAATCAGTAAGGGTTGAAGCTTCAGGGTAAATATGGCCTGCGGAATCCTGGACCGGGAAAGTCAGGTCGTACGCATCGGGGTACTCTTCGTCGAAATCACTTCGCAGATAGATTTTCCCTTCGGCATCCGTAACTGGGAATGTAACTGTGGAAAAGTATTGTGCGGTACCCTCATACACTTGATAGGTGCCTGAGTATTGAAAACATTTCCCATCCCATGAAGCATTGATGCTTGCTTCGTAAGGAATAAATTGATAATTCTTCTTTTCCTTTTCTTTTACGTTTAACGAATATCTAATTTTGAGATCGATGGATTTCACGGTAACAAACTCGCGGTTCTTTCCCTCATTTGCGCTCTGTGTCTCGATGTCAGTAACAGTCACTGCATCGCGAAGAATCTTTACTACGGATTGGTCCTCATTGCGTTTATCGGCTTTGAGAAGTAGTTTTTTATAGTCGTAAACAATAGAGAAACGATCAGGTGCTGTTGAGTCAATAAATCTCTCAGCATCTAAACTTACAATGCTTTCAATGAATTTCTTAGTGGCAAGTTCTGAGGTAGATGAACCATCGCTCGTTCTTTCGTTCACATCGAATGAAGGACGCCCATAATCCCCGCCATAAGCATTGCCAGCAATGCGAGCATACTCCGCAGAGGTATACAGTGACGATGCATACCATCGTCCATCACGCTTCACGGCAATGTAAAAAACGTGTTGTGATTCAAGTCTTTCTTTATTGAATTTATCGGAATCGACCCCATAAAAAGAAAAGAAATCGCCCGCTGTTCCATCTTGCCAAGCATCGTTTGCATCTGCGATGTCATATGTTTCTGATCTCTTCACCCCTTCACGACTTTCTTTGGGAAGTTTCGATCTATCCGTTCTCTGTGTAATTATTCCATCGAGTAATTCAACACGAGCTACGTCATCAGAGTACATGACAGTTTTTGTTTCTAGATCTTCAACAGAAAAGTCGTATGCCTCAAGAGGTTTTTTCTCATCAAGGATTTCCCCTTCTTTTTTTAACGACTTAGTAAAGGTCGAATAGTTTTCGATAAAAGGTTCAAATTCGTGGGGATCAGCTTGTCGGGCAAGCCCAATGAGGTCGTGCGACTTCAAAGCAGACAATCCATTTTTTATAACACCTTCAGGAGAACTTGCACCCGTTGACTTGCCGGTAAATGCTTTGTAAGCGAAAGCACCGACAGTACAAAGACCCGTGATCCCCACAAAAACTATTAACGCAAGAATGATTTTTGTTGCTACACTTTTTTTCTTTGGTGGTGTGGTTGTGATCATCGCCACTGGTGAATCTGTAGGTGTTGAATTGCTTACCTGCGACTGAGCTTCTGACTCTGGCCCGACGGCCTGCTGATTTTCCGATGTTGAATCTGGATCATCGGGAACGATGGAGTTGGTTTCGTTATCGTTTGTCATGGTGTCCTCATTTTATGTTGCCTTGCTGGAAAGACTGGGGGTTGTGCATGACTGAATATTCCAACGCCAAGTAAAAGACTCGACGCCAGAACACAGACATATGTGCCAGGGGTTTGGGCAGGTGTAGGAAAACTAGTAGAAATCTCATAGATAAGGAACAGAGCACTGATAGCGAAAGTAAGCGAATAAAGACCTAGAGCCACTGTCATCATTCGACACACGCGTTTAAAAGGAACACTTATCAAGGTGATGCAAGCTCCGATCGGGACAAGAAATGCTGCAATAGCAAGAATCCGTGCTTGATCAATGTAGCGGCCATAGCCTCCGGCATAATCTGCAATCGTGAAGAGCGAATAACGTGGCGAGTGACTCCATGCCAAAAAACAACTTATTACGAGCGTAGAACAACCGCTGATCAGAACAATGAGATTTCGCGCGCGATGCATAACGCGATCCTACTCGCAAGTGTGGTGGTGGTGTAAATAAGAAATTATTGCTAACGAATCCCTGTTTTTTCGCGCGCAACAATTGCTGCCAACGATTTGTATGCGGTCTCAGCAATGCCTTTTTCGTCGGGTCTCATTAAGTTAGCCATGATACGCAGCAGCCATGACATTAACGGCTTTGAATGCATACCAACGCGTACGCATTCGCGCATGACTCGCGGGTTGCCAATGTATTTCACGAACAGTCGGGCAACCTTGTAATACTGACCGAATTCATTTGTCAATGCATCGGTGTATGTATGTAATTCCCGGGGGTCGTCGTTCTTGATGGCGCAAATAATTGCATCGGCAGCCATGGCGCCCGTTTCATATCCATACGCAATGCCTTCACCGTTAAAAGGATTCACTAAACCTGCACTGTCACCAGCCACGACCCAATTGATTCCAACTTTTGGCCCTGTGCTTCCCCCGGTGGGGAGTTTGCCTCCGGTGGGAGGACCGCAACTCGTTTCAGGAGAAATTCCCCAATAGCTCGGCGCAATTTCGCAGAAGGTTTCCATTAGTCGCGAGGTATTGATGTCTTTGTACCCTTTGAATGTGGAAAGCAAACCCACACCTACGTTGATTGTTCCGTCACCTACGGGGAATATCCATCCGTAACCAGGAAGAAAGTCGCCGTTCTTGTCCACCAAGTCAAGATGGCTTTCGATCCAAGGATCGTCGTGCATCGGAGAACGGTAATATCCACGAATTGCCATGCCCATTGGATAGCTCTTGTCGCGTACTAAACCCACATGGCGACCAAAGCGTGGTGTCGAACCCTCACAAATAGCAACGAAACGCGTATTTAGTGCGAATCGGCGAGTTTTTTTATCCTCTATATATACAGTTGAAATAGCTCCAGTCTCAGAACTGAATTCTGGTTCCTTTGCTTCATATCCCATGTAGATATCGACGCCTTGGCGCTCAGCATGATGAGCGACAAGTTGATCGATCTCACTGCGGCGAGCGACATAACCATAATTCGGTAAAATGGGATGCTTCGGCCAAGGTAATTCCAAAGTTCTCCCAAAGGCAATAGAGCGGAGGCCGCCGTAGCGGTGGAATTGTCTTAGTTCATCCGTTAATCCCATTTTTTCGAGCTGGTAAACGGCCCGAGGAGTTAGCCCATCGCCACAAGTTTTTTCACGAGGAAATACCTTTTTCTCGACTAATGCAACTCTATACCCACTTGAGGCAAGCCAATAGGCACAAGATGAACCTGATGGTCCAGCACCGATAACGACGACGTCATAATTTTCGGCTGAATGTGATTCCGGATCGATGACTCCGTTGATGTCCGGAATGAGAGAGCGATGAGATTCGGACATTTTCGCGGCCTTGCTTTATCGTGAATTGGGCTGTCCCCTATAGGTTAGTTCAATGACAGTTAGGGTTGTCCCTTGGAAAAAAGTAGAGAACAGAGGAATCATAAAGGGGATTTCTCATACGTTTTCCAAGGGGCGACCCTCCCCAAATGCAAGGAGATCGCAGCAGTTCGTTCAGT
>CALMUU010000088.1 GCA_937872965.1 uncultured Actinomycetes bacterium | reverse complement strand
TACAGTACAAGGTGCCACCCTCCCCTTCAGATTGCAATTCGCAAGCTTAGCTAGTTCCTGCCCATTGATTAATGTCTTGTTCTCACCTACAATTGAATATGCGAATTAATGGATTAATTCAAGGTTATCGAGCTTCCAATCTTCATGATGCAGCAACCGAAGCTCAGGCATGGGGACGAGACTTCACTACTGCCCGCTTTATAAGTGGTCCACATCTTGATTACACTCCGATTTTGAACGCTACCGTCTCAATGTCAGAGGGTTTTCCCGATCTTTTTCGTCAACATCGCACAGGTCCTAGTGAACTGTTGTCATTAATACGTCTGCCTGACTTAGGGCTCAAGGTAGACGTACGTGAAACAGTAATTGGAATAAAAAGTATCGACAGCATCGACGAACGATTGTTTGTCGTACCCAATCAACCCATAAGTACACTTCTAAAAGATGTTGATGAACGCCTTATTGATCCCGATTTTCTTTTAAAGCTTCGTGAGGCGGTGATTCTTGCTGAAGCGTATATGACAGAACTCCGTAAAGCAGAAATTGATCTCTGTAAGGAAAATGGATGGCCATCCTTATGTGAAGGCAAAGAATTAGCGGAGGTGCGCTTTGGTCACGCCCCGAGGTATAAAAGATCGCCTGCTGCCACACTGCACCCTGATGGTTTTGAGGGAATCCGAGCCAACATCGCTAACAAACCACATCTTGTGACACGCTTTGCACATGTGTCACGTTTAAGCGGTGCAAGAAATGGCGAAGCAGGCATTTTCGATGTAAAAACTCCTCATATTTCCCCCCCAACACCTCACCGCTTCGATCGCAGTCGAACTCATGCAATCTTTACAATGGTCAACCCACCTGCACGCTAGAGCGTATCAGCAACCACAAATAGTTCGAGATTGCGAGCTTGAGATACCGACGGCTCGTCACCTTTCGGGTAACCGTGATGGAATACTGTGGCATCATGCACAAATTCGCTCGATACTTCCTTACTCACAAGTTCCCAGGACAGTTCGGCATGATCAACATAGATCCCTATCCGACGCAGCAATTTGGACGACGAGGATCGTAACGAATCGTGACGACGCACAGGAATACACGCAAGTAACGTTGCAACAATTACTCGTTGTGTCACCGAAAACCGACAATCCTTTTTAGCCACATCATGAAAACAACTTGCAAGGAATAGCTCATCATCTGTCGGTGGGTTATCCACAGACAGGGTGGGACCCTGCAAAAAGAGAGATTGGCATTTTTTGTAGACGAGAAGACCGTGACGCTGATCACACAGCGGTTGAGCATAAAAAAGCGCATGGAGCGATGGTGTAAGTTTTTCTCGAACAAGTTCATGTTCAGCAGTGGTGAGCGGTTCCGGAAAATACGACTGATAAATTCGCACAAGACGATGACGCAACAATGTAATTATGCTCATAATTATTTCTTTACTCGCTGGGCTCGAGGATGAGATCTCTCGTAGAGTTTACGCAATCGCGCAGTGTCAACAGCAGTGTATCTCTGTGTTGTCGACAACGACGAATGCCCCAGGAGTTCCTGAACAATACGCATGTCAGCTCCGTGCTGCAACAAGTGGGTAGCAAAGGTATGGCGGAACACATGAGGCCACACTTTTTTCTCCAACCCGACACGAGTCGCTGCCTTTCGGACAATATCGTAAAGCCCTTGTCGAGACAATCGGGTGCCTCGCTGAGACACAAATAATGCATTACTTGCGCCTGACTTTGTGCGAGATAGAAGAAAATGACTTCGCGCACCATGATGATATTCATCCAGCGCTTCAAGAGCGATCGACCCTATGGGGATAACGCGTTCCTTAGATCCTTTTCCTAAAACCAGAATAAGGTGTTGTTCGTAATCGATATCTTCTGTATCGAGACCATGAACTTCGCTAATGCGCGCTCCTGTGGCATAGAGCAATTCGCACAAAGCTCTATCACGCACCGAGACATCGTCTGTTCCAAACGCACCCAGTAAAAGTGTAATTTCATCCTCTTCCAACGCGTGTGCTTCGGGCAGTGGAACTTTAGGAAGGGTGAGTTCGCGAATGTCAATAACCTGTTCTCCATATTCCTTTTCACAAAAAAGGAAAAAACTTCTCAGCGTTGCGACTGTACGGGCTCGCGTAGCAGCGCTTCTTTTTTTCTCAGTGGGTGCATCTATAAACTTCGATACGTCATTCAGAGTGATTGCGCTAATGCGCTTTTTTTTGAGGATTTGTCCAGCTCGCTTCAGGTCGTTGCGGTACGCTGATGTCGTGTTGGGAGAATACCCTCGCACAGACGTGCAGTAATCAAGAAATTCTTCTTGTGCGCGATCGAAGGTGAGAGCAGACATCATTAACTATTCTACGTTTTCCCATAAGGACTGTCCTTATTTCTTTATTTCTCGAATAAGGACAGTCCTTATAAGTGGAAAGATAAAAGATTCAGGATGGAATGACTGAATCCAACCAATGAGCAACACGCTGAATGGTGATAATCGATTTTGCATCGCTTATGGTTCCATCGTACGTCCATTCGAGCGCTTGCGCCATTGGCACACGCACAGACGTAGAAAGTAACTCTTCAATCCCGTCTGGTTCATTTCGATCAAGTTCTGAACACTCTGTAGCCACAAAGAGGTGGATTTTTTCATCAGTAAATCCTGGAGAGGTAAACACTGACCCGAGAGATACAATGTTTTTTGCTGTCAGGCCAATTTCTTCGCCCAGCTCCCGTAGAGCACATGTAAATAAATCTTCTTGATCTACATCCCGACGACCAGCAACTGCTTCAATTAATTCCTGGTCTACCGTGCCTCGGTATTGTTTGATAAGAACAACATCGCCGTTATCCATGACTGGCACAACAGCGACTGCACCAACATGCGCAACCACATTACGAGTGAACGTTAAATCGTGTGTCGATTCATGAATCGTGTCGCATTCCACTGAAAAAAAATTAAAATCGTGTAGCGACTCTCGTTTTTTACGTGTAAAAGTAGACATTATCTATATCGCTACTACTGCAT
>CALMUU010000087.1 GCA_937872965.1 uncultured Actinomycetes bacterium | reverse complement strand
AGGATGACGAGTTGTTTCGTTCTGTTTGAAGTGCTTTTTGGTCATTCCTGCCAACACTGAGCTACCCAACAAATGCATTGAGATACCGCGAGGTGGTGCCGTAATCCGCGGCGTTGAGAGTGTCGCGGGCTACACGAGAAATTGTTACTTCTGCTGCATGAACAGTTGTTGCCTTAATTATTGAACTTGCTGCGTTGGTTGGCGAAACGCAGGGAACTTTGCGTGACTCCAGAATGTGTTGTGCAGCGGCGGTTGATGATTTATCAGTGATGATATCCGAATGAGCGGTGATCGGACTTAACGGATTGGCTGTATCGGTGTCGAGAATAACTTCTTCGGTTCCCGCAATGTGAGGCGAACCTGCGGTCACCACGATGTCGGAGGCAGAGCGAATGATATGGACCTTAACTTTTTTGAGCGTTGATGTTTTGCTCAGAATTTTTGCGAGTTCTCCACCTTCCGTGATTTGCTGCATGGATTGAGAGTCACTGGGTGGAATATAGCCCGACCCCACTATCTCATTGAGATCGTCATGAAGAGCGAGGCTGTCATCATCGCTATCGACAATTGACCCTGCCGTTGCCGATGCTGTCCCCGTAAGAGGCGGTGCGTACATAATCACTTTGCCCAGTCTGGGGTAGGCCGTATTGTCGGCATCATAAAATTCTGCAAGCCACAAAGCTGTGACGGACCCACCGAGCGAGTGCGCAATGAGATCAAGTTTTTCCTTGGGATGATCTTTTTTCCACTGACGAATCTGGTCGTCCATCCGCGCAGCAGAGACATGGAGATCCTGGAATGGAGCATTCGACTCAAAAGACTCGCCCACTCCTTCATAGGAATAGTACGAGACATCATCGCGAGAATAGCCGAGGGTCTTGTACGGAAAGTTCACGGGTTGACCAACTTTTTCTCCTGTTCCTTTATCATCCTTCGCAACACTGGTCGAACCGCCCGAATTAATTCCCGAGACAAACATCACTCCATTGCCTGAACCTGTGTATCCATCACTACGAGTTCGAACCGTGAAACGAGCACTGGGATCACAAGCAAGCTTTATGGGTGCCGTGCATGCATAGGCAAAACAGCTGACGGGCAAAGCGAGTTCGCGAATCATCATCGCCCAATCCACATCAAAATATTGATCGAGAATTTTCATCGTTGTATGCACGCCAACAATCGATGCATCGTAAACGCCTTGAAGCAAGTCACGCTGAAGCTGAGCCATGAGAACAGGAACCATCACAGTTCGCTTTACAAACCACTTGGCGACATCAACACCAAGAGCAAGCGCTTTTCGATACGCGCGAAGATAATCTTGACCAAGGCGCTGCGCGAGTGTGATTGTTTTCTTTATTTTCTTAATCGCTTCCTTCTGCAGCACTTCAAGTTTTTTCATCCCCGCTTTGACTGCTTGAGTCAGTCCGCGAGACGAGTCCCTGATGATTTGTTGGGCTATCGTTTTCATTTCCTGGAGAGTTTGCGTTGCATCCTTGTGTGCACGTTCTAGATTTTTTATTGTCTTGTCGAGAGCAGTTCCACCCTTCGTTACAAAATCCTCAATGAAGCGAGTGATCTCTTGGGCTGCTTTATCTTCGTAACGCACCAAGCTCTCGGTGACGTCGAAAAACTTTTGAATGTTTTTGCGCTCGATCGTTACTAGTTTTTTCAGAGTGGACGCGCCCTCTTTCTTTATTTCCCCTAAACGGATCTCACGCACAGGAACTGTTTCCAAGAGATAGGGCATGGGATCGACATATTGATTCTTGATGCGCATGGTGAAGAGAAAAGTATTGGGACTTGCCGGTGCACCGCCAGCAGTTGTGCCCAGAAGTTGGCCCTTGCTCACCGCATCACCGGCTTTGACAATTGTCGTGGCGAGAAAGGTGTACGTCGACTTGATATTGTTGCCATGACTGATCGTGACATGCAGAGACCCGGCTACTCGCCCCGCGAAAATAGCTTGACCATCGGCCGCTGCATAAACAGACGTTCCTCGCGGTGCAGCGAAATCAACTCCCCTATGTCCGGCCGAATATTGTGTTGCTGGTTTTTCAAACGCACGGATGATGGTGTGATTTTTTACGGGAAATGTGAAGGTAGAATCATTTGTATCCCCAAAAGATTCTTGCGGAAATCCTAAACACAAGCACAGGAACGTACACAGAACAAAAAGACCAACTCGATATCGCATTCTTCCCTCTCCTCACAAAGCTGAGGGAAGAGAAGAAGTCTGTCATACATGACATCTTTTGTAAATAGGAACTATCGCTGATATGTTTTATTTTCGCAGCGTCATCGCTGAAGGACTAAAGGAGTAGTTATGGCCATCACCGATCCCAACGGTGCTAGAAATGCAATGTTTGAACGATATTCGACGCTCGATCTTCACCACAAGTGGTTTCCATTCCCCGTCGCCTTAAATCGTCCAGGGGCAGAAATGCGAGTTGGTCGCCACGCTGGTGGCGCCTATGTTGCTTTTGTTTGTGGAGAAAGAATGGAACGCAAGGACAACAACGGACACTGGATAGAAGTAAATATATATAGCGATAAACTCATCTTCACGATCAAAGAAGACTACCGAAGGCACGAGTGGGACGAGGAACGCTACAGTCGTGATATTCGACGTGATTGGAGTGATCGAAGTGAAGTGTCTTTTCCTTTTTCCCAAGACAGTCTCGACTTTGACATCATTGAAGCTGCCACACGAGCCCTACGACCCGAGATAAGAACCGAAATAGATCGTCTTGTTGAAGCGGGAGAAATCTATCCCGATATACGCGACACTATCTTCAGCATTCTTGATCAGACTGCCACAATTTCACAACCAGCTCACACGCTGGCGTAATGCTTGTGAAAATGTAGGCTAGGCCTTACAAATCCTGAACGACCGCTTCGCGGAGATCCTTCGACAAGCTCAGGATGACGAATAAACCGATCGAGTTAATACAACTTACGCGTCGACGCGAGGAGGTTCTTGGAGACGTCCGCGTAATTGCAGAATAGCTTTCGTGTGAATCTGACACACACGAGATTCAGTAACACCGAGCACTTCCCCAATTTCAGCGAGCGTTAATCCTTCGTAGTAATACAAGGTAAGCACAAGACGTTCGCGGTCGGGCATGCGGTTGATTGAATCGGCAAGCATTTGCTTCATCTCGTCAACTTCAAAGTTTGCAACCGGGTCGTGTGTTGCATCGGCAGAGAGTGTGTCTTTAACGCTGGTACCTCCGGAGCGGTCTCCCCCGACGTCAATCATTTCATCGAGTGCCACCAAACCAACAAAACTGATTTGTGTCATCATTGTGTTGAGTTCGTCTTCGGTGACACCAAGCTCTTTCGCGACTTCTTTATCTTCCGGCGTACGCTTGAGTTCATTTTCGAGATGCGAATACGCGCGTTCCAGGCTGCGGGCCTTTGCGCGAAGGGATCGCGGCACCCAGTCAATCGAACGAAGCTCGTCGATGATGGCACCCTTGATACGCGAGATGGCATATGTTTCGAATTTGAATCCTCGTTCGGGTTGAAATTTTTCAATGGCGTCAATGAGACCAAATATTCCGTAACTCATTAAGTCGGATTGATCAATGCTTTGCGGAAGACCCGAAGCAACACGACCGGCGACGAACTTGACGAGCGGCGAGTAGTGAAGGATGAGACGATCGCGTGCATTACTGGTGGAGTCTTGGGAATAGTCGAGCCATAATTCAGCAACAACTTTTCGGTTGCGCGTCGTGTTGACGGTCTTGGCGATGTCTTCGTCTGTTTTAGGCACGTGGGTGAGTCTCTTCGTACACGGATCGTAAATGATCCTGGGTGATATGTGTGTAACGCTCGGTTGTGGTCACACTGGTGTGTCCGAGTAATTCTTGCACACTTCTCACGTCTGCGCCGCCCACTAAGAGATGAGTGGCATATGCGTGGCGAAGTTGGTGAGGATGCAGCGTAGTGCCATCGGCCAGGGGGTAACGGTCAAGGATCCGTCGTACATCGCGAGGGGTGAGGGCTTTTCCGGTCTTTTTAATAAACACTTTTGTCCTTGGTGAGCCCGGGGTCAAATAGCTCTCGCGCTCTTTCATATAGGCAGCGAGCGCATCGAGGGCGGGTTCTCCCAGCGGAACTGTACGGTACTTTGAACCCTTACCCAAGACAACAATCGTTGCATTGCGTATATATACGTCAGCCACTTCGAGCCCGCAAAGTTCACTCACGCGCAGGCCTGCACCATAAAGAATCTCGAGGATGGCCATGTGGAGCGGCTCGGTTTCGCCGGATGTGGTGATTATGCGCGAGATTTCTCGACTAGCCGGCACCCTCGGGAGCTTTTTGGGAATTTTGGGGGCGGTTAAGGCATGGGCAATGGCCGGGGTGACGATATTTCTCTTGGCGAGAAAGGTGAGATATCCGCGTACGCTGGCGATTTTTCGGGCGATCGAGCTGGGTTGGTATTTCTGGGTAGAGAGCCAAGCAACATAGCGGCGAAGGATAGTGCGGTCGATCTTTTGTGGCTTTGAGATTTTGGAGCGTGCCATGAATTCGGCGAATTGTTTGAGGTCACTGGAATAGGCATCCCGGGTGTGTTGGCTTCGTGTGGATTGTTTTGCGTCATAGTCGTCGAGGAGCCAGTCGTCCTGAATAAGAAGCGCGCGCGATGGCATAGCTCCATTCTACCTACTTTTTGTCGTAGGCGTATTGTAAAGTAATCTTAGATCTGCTTTTATAGTTAATCACTTCCCTCCTTGATATTCATCCACATCAAATGAGGAAGCTATGTTCGCGTCTATTAAATCTGCAACCATTCTGGGTGTACACGGCATTGTTATTCGCGTCGAAGTTCATACGTCATCAGGTTTTCCGGGCTACACCGTTGTTGGTATGCCCGACACTGCCATGAGGGAAAGCAAGGAACGCATTCGTGCGGCCATGATTTCCTCCGATGCCGGATGGCCGGCAACACGCATGACGATCAATCTTGCGCCAGCAAATGTGCGTAAATCAGGAACAGGATCCGAACTCGCCATTCTGATTGGTCTTTTGTGTACGGCAACACCAGAAGACAAACGTCTCAAAGTACAACGATTCGAGAATGCCGGAGTTATTGGCGAACTGGGTTTGGACGGAACAATCCGACCCGTATCGGGAACCATTGCTCGCGTATTGGCATTGCGTAATTCAGGAGTAGAGGAAGTATTCGTTCCTGTAGCCAATGCTTACGAAGCGTCGCTGGTTGGCGATATAAAAGTATTCCCCATTAAATCCGTTCAAGGGCTCATTGCATGCCTGACCCAAGGTGAACCGTGGCCCGACATTGTTCCAAGTCAGCACACATTGAACGAAGTGCAATCATCTGGTGATTACTCAGAAATTTCGGGTCAACCATTGGGTTGTGAAGCCATGATGCTCTTGGCCGCCGGCGGACACCACACATTATTGATGGGGTCACCCGGCATCGGTAAAACAATGTTGGCCGAGCGACTGCCCTCGATTTTGCCACCCTTAACCGACGATGAAAGCCACGAGATCACCGCGATTGCTTCCATTCTGGAAGGGAGAGTCGACAAACTGTTAACGCGTCGACCTTTTCGTCACACTCACCACAGCGCAAGCGCGCCCGCTATGGTCGGTGGAGGTTCTACCTTTGCCGTACCCGGCGAAGTAACGCGCGCGCATAAAGGCGTTTTATTTCTCGACGAACTTTCTGAGTTTACCAATACAGCCTTAGATGTTTTGCGCCAACCACTTGAAACAGGAACAGTAACTATTTCACGTGCACAATTCAGCACTTCTCTTCCCGCAGAATTCACTTTGTTGGGATGTTCGAATCCATGCCCGTGCGCGAAGCCGCGTGAAAAATGTATATGCAGTGACGTCATCCGTCAAAGATATTTACGTAAACTCTCCGGTCCCCTCCTTGATCGGTTTGATATTCGTTTAGAACTCTTTCGATCTCCCTATGTCGAGGGGCCAACGCACACAAGTACAGAAATGTCCGCGCGCATCACTCAGGCGATTGAAAGACAACATGCACGAAATGCTGATGTTGGTGTTGTGTACAACGCGCGACTCAACAGCATGCAACTTGCTCAGGTGGTTCCCCTCTCGCGAAGTGTCGAAATGTTCTTTCGTGAACGAGTAGAGAAACGAGAAATCTCGGGGCGAGGAGCAACTGCTATCTGGCGTGTCGCTCGAACGCTTGCCGATCTCGATGATACTGCTGATATTACCGAACTCCACATGTCGAGAGCATGCGATTTTCGAGAGGAAATAGCATGAACAATCTTCACCTAGAAACATCCGAAGCTTCGCCTGCTGATGTTTTCTTTATTCCTGAGCCTGCTAAAACTTATTCGTCTTTAGCTGTCTGCTCGCCAGACGTTAGCCAGCTCTACATTAAAGGCGCTCATCATGAGTTCGTCAGCGATGAATACATCGGACGTCGTATAGGAATTGTCGGAACACGCGATGCCACCGTTGCCGGATTAAACGACACGAGACGACTAGCCCAAGTTGTTTCTACTCAGGGTTGCGTAGTCGTCAGCGGCATGGCGCTTGGTGTCGATGGAGCAGCCCACCAGGGTGCACTCGATGTAACGGGTTCCACCATAGCGGTGTTGGGTTCGGGTGTCGACATGATTTATCCGAATCGACACATGCGCCTGGCGCAAGACATTCTTAAGCATGGTTGTATCATTTCCGAATTTGATTGTGGCGTCCAAGCACTTCCCTGGCACTTTCCCGTACGCAATCGAATCATTGCTGCACTTTCTGATGTGCTCGTTGTGCCCGAAGGAACTCTCAAAGGTGGCGCTCGCATAACGGTCGACTTAGCTCTGGCAATGGGTAAAACCGTGTGCGCATTGCCTGGCCCGCGACGCAACCGCGCGAGTGAGCTGCCGAATTCCATCATTAAAGATGGAGCCGTCTGTATTACTGATCCTGCCGATATCTTGCGAGAAATGGGTATCGATATCGAGGATGTGGGTTGGGAACTATTACAGCCAACAACTGAGAAAAACGAAGCGCCAAATAAACGCACAGAAAAAATTTTGGCCCATCTTGCCCACGGGCCAGCATCCGCGTTAGACATCGCTCATCTCTGTACCTATACCGAGCGCGAAAGCATGCGTCTGCTATCCACTCTCGAACAGATGGGATTAGTGCGATATCGGCGCGGGATGTACGAAGTCACATAGCTCCAGGCACACTCGCGTTGGGCTGATTTTTCAACTATATAGTTGAAAAATCAGCCCAACACTGCAGTGAAATAAGTTTGGGGTTCAGATGACGACCCTGGCGTCGATGATTGTACATGCAACTTAACAACTGCCCATACGATGCATCTGAAACGACGGTCGAAAGCTACGAAGGTGGCGTGTACCTCATTGCTTGCTCGTGTTGTGGCGCGCAATGGGAAAGCGACAACTGCTGGGTTGCGCGCGTGACCGAACCCGACTGGGATATCGTTTCACGTTTCCAAGAGATTCAAAATCTTCAATCAACTCTCGACTAACTCTCGTTCCAGAAGGGACGATCATTCGGATCAGCTTCTTTTAACGCTCCAGATATAATTTCATTGCGCAGCTTTTCCATCACTTCTTTGGAAGCAAACCATCCCGTCACTCCACGCTCGATGATCACACCTTTAGAATTGCGCGCCTCTACAACCCAAGGTCTTCCAAAAATGACTCGACTTCCTATCCCCACTACAACTAACACGATGATCACTACGAGGTCGAACACGACCAGCAATAGTGGAACAATAAGAAAAATAAACACACCAACAGCGATAAGTAAGCCGATATAGAATAGTATGCCTTCAAAATCAAAAGGGCCGGCATCTCCTAAATAATTGACTAATTTATCCTGCTGGGGTTTTGGCTTACTTTTCCACCATAAAAATCGACGAGAAACATTAGGTAAAGCCCAACGAGGAAACCAACGACGCTGAATATGCCATACTTCTCCATGCGAGTCGACAACCTTATTATCTCGAGAAAAACCGATCACCGAAAAACTATAGTCGGGTGATGAGTCCACCAACCTGATTACATAGAAGGGTCAGCGGCTAGATTAATCGTCATGGGATATAACCCTTATAGAAAATTTGTTCGACATAAGGGCGATCTCCTTTTCGTTGGACTCGGCATTGGCGCTGCACTTGCACTTGTTGCTTGGGCCGCGTGGCCTCGATAAACACGGTTAAATCATGCCTTCACCCAAAAAATCCCAGTCCCTAATGCCTCCGCATACTCCTGATGACTGCGACGTTCGACACGTTCAGCCTTATGAAGCAACTAAAGAATATGCTTGCCCATATTGCAATAACTCGATTGCTATTGGTCTTGGGCATGAAGTTGTTGTTCCCCGAGACTTCGTGGAAGATCGGCGACACTTTCATTCGGGATGTTGGAACAGATACCTTGCACGTTTCAACAAGTAATTAGATTTCGATATTTTCAAACACGCGAACAAGCGGTGGATTATTCGACATATCAATCGACACGACATCAAGACGCCATGAAATTCGCTGATGGATGTGATCGACATTGTCTCCGATCCATGCCATCGCAGTGTTGCGCATCCGTACTCGCTTCTCATACGAGATAGCTTCGTAGCCATGCCCTGCCCGCGAATCTGTTCGTGTTTTTACTTCCGCAAATACAATTTCCGTTTTGTGACCAGCAGAAAGCTGAACAATCACATCAATTTCGCCTACACGTGAAATTGCCACATTGCGATCAATAATTTCGTACCCATGATCGAGATACCATTGGCATGCGATCGTCTCGCCACGATCCCCCAAAAGTCGACGCGATGTTTTACGCGGAGTGCTTTCCATATCTTCCCCTTAGAAAAAAGTTAAGGGAAGAGACTGAGAATCCTAAAAGGAAAACGTATTAATTACAAGAAATGAGAAAAACTATTCTTCGTCGTCGACGAAGTCAGGAATCATGTCTTTGCCGGCGATTTCTTCGATGTTCACATCGCGGAAGGTGACGACTTTGACATTAGAAAGGAAGCGTGCCGAGCGGTATAAGTCCCAAACCCAGGCATCGGTAAGGTTTAATTCGAAATAAGTGCGGCCGTCTTCGTTCTTAACGATATTCTCGACACCATTGGCGAGGTAAAAGCGGCGTTCAGTTTCAACCACGTAATTAAACATGGGAAGGACATCGCGGTATTCCTTATAAAGGGCTAATTCGAGTTCCGTCTCGTAGCGTTCAAGATCTTCGGCGCTCATATCCTAAATCTCGTCAGACGTCGCGCTTCTCTTTAATCTTTGCCGACTTACCTACGCGATCCCGCAGATAATAAAGCTTTGCGCGTCGGACGTCACCACGCTGAGCAACTTCGATCTTCGCAATAATAGGTGAATGGAGAGGAAAGGTACGTTCTACACCAACGCTGTATGAAACCTTGCGAACGGTGAAAGTCTCACGAACTCCCCCGCCCTGACGGCGCGTTACCGCACCCTCAAAAACCTGGACACGTTCTTTGTTACCTTCAACAACGCGAACGTGAACCTTAACGGTATCGCCGGGGGCGAACTCAGGAACATCCTTCAAGGATTCGCGGTCTAAGAAATCGGTGGCTTGCATGATTACTCCAGGTAAATCGATATATTTGTGCAGTTCAAACTATGAATCTGTACGAAGGATATATCCTAGACGATTGAGCTTTGCCTCACCAAGCCCGAGCCATTTAGGGTCTGATCTTGGGAAAGAAAAGCTAGAGCCTACAAGGGCTCAATTTTTTCCAAGGTCGGACCCTCCCCCAAAGCAACTAAGTAGCAGCAGTTCGTTCAGTTGTCTCGCGACTTGCGCCCGCTGCGCGGAGATCCTTCG